>JAJLKS010000028.1:0-8663 GCA_033838765.1 Alphaproteobacteria bacterium | reverse complement strand
GGTGCTGAAGCCGGTCGAACAGCCGCTCGAAATCGATACGGCGAAGAAGCCTTTCGTCATCCTGATGGCGGGCGTGAACGGCGCGGGCAAGACGACGACCATCGGCAAGATAGGTGCGAAGCTGAAAGCCGAGGGCAAGAGCGTGATGCTGGCGGCAGGCGACACGTTCCGCGCCGCCGCCGTGGAGCAGCTGAAGGTTTGGGGCGCGCGCATCGGCGCGCCTGTCTGCTCGACAAAGGTGGGCGGCGACGCCGCGGGCCTTGCCTATGAGGCGCTGGCACGGGCGAAGGAAGAAGGCACGGATGTGCTGATGATCGACACGGCTGGCCGCCTCCAGAACAAGGCGGACCTGATGGCCGAGCTTGAAAAGGTGATCCGCGTGATGCGGAAGCTCGACCCTGAGGCGCCCCATGCGGCGCTCCTCGTGCTCGATGCGACGACGGGCCAGAATGCGGTCAATCAGGTCGAAATCTTCGGCAAGGTCGCGGGCATCACGGGCCTTGTGGTGACGAAGCTCGACGGCACGGCACGGGGCGGCATCCTCGTCGCCATTGCCCGGAAATTCGGCCTGCCGGTCCACATGATCGGCGTCGGCGAGGGCATCGACGACCTGCAGACATTCAGCGCCGAGGCCTATGCAAAGGCGATCACCGGCGCGAACTGATCCGCCGGGCCGCGAGCGGCGTAACAAGGTGAAACCGGAAGGCAGTGCATGAGCGAAACACAAGCCGAAAAGACGCATGGCGGCATGTCGGCCTCGCAATGGGTCCGCATGGCGATCGAGCTTGGCCCCCTCGCCGTCTTCTTCATCCTGAATTCGCAGGCGAGCGCCATTTTCGGGAATGAGGAAGCGCAGAACATCTTCTATGCGACCGGCGGCTTCATGGTCGCAACGGTGATTTCGCTTTCCTATTCCTATGTGAAGTTCCGCAAGATTCCGACCATGCCGCTCGTCTCGGGCGTGTTCGTGATCGTCTTCGGCGCGCTCACCATCTATCTGCAGGACGAGCTTTTCATCAAGGTGAAGCCGACCATCGTGAACGCGCTTTTCGCGGCCGCGCTGCTGGGGGCCGCGGCCTTCGGCAAGCCGGTCATGAAGCAGCTTTTCGATGGAGCCTTCGACCTCACAGACAAGGGCTGGATGGTACTCACCGTGCGCTGGGGCCTCTTCTTCGTCTTTCTCGGCGTCATCAATGAAGTCGTCTGGCGGAATTTCTCGACCGACTTCTGGGTAAGCTTCAAGCTCTTCGGCGTAATGCCGCTCACCATGATCTTCGGCCTTGCGCAGATCCCCGTGCTGACGAAGCACGCGCCGCCGAAGCCGGACGAGGCCGCGCAAGCCGCCGACTGAACGCCCCCTCAGCTTCCTTCCGGGTGGAGTTCCCTGTCCTTCGTTTCCGGCACGAAGATCATGCCGACAACGAAGGTCATGGCGGCGATCGCGATCGGATACCAGAGCCCCGAATAGAGATTGCCGGTGGCCGCCACGATGGCGAAGGAAACGGTCGGCAGGAAACCGCCGAACCAGCCATTGCCGAGGTGATAGGGCAAGGACATCGAGGTGTAGCGGATGCGCGTCGGGAACAGCTCGACCAGCATCGCAGCAATCGGCCCATAGACCATCGTCGCATAGAGAACGAGGATGAACAGGATCAGCACCACCATCGGGTAATTGATCTCGTCCGGATTGGCGGCTGCGGGGTACCCCGCTTCCGCAAGCGCCGCCGTCAGTTCCGCATTGAACGCCGCGCGGCGCGCGCCATCGGCGTCTGTGCTCGCATCGAAGGACAGGATAACGGTCTCGCCGACTTCGATCCGCGTTTCCTCGCCATCCGCAAGCCCCCGGTTGTCATAGGAGACGCCGCGCTGGGCGAGCGCCGATTTTGCCACGTCGCAGGCCGTGGTGAAGGACGCGGTGCCGACCGGATTGAACTGGAAGGAACAGCTGGACGCATCGGCGACGACGGTGACGGGCGAACGCTGCTGCGCCGCCTCCAGCGCGGGGTTCGCATAATGCGTGAGCCCCGCGAAAAGCGGGAAATAGGTGAGCGCCGCCAGCAGGCAGCCCGCAAGGATGATCGGCTTGCGGCCGATCCTGTCCGACAGCATGCCGAAAACGACGAAGAAGGGCACGCCGAGCAAGAGGCCGAGGCCGATCAGGATATTCGCAGTCTGCGCATCGACCTTCAGCACCTGCGTCATGAAGAAGAGCGCGTAGAACTGGCCCGTGTACCAGACGACGGCTTGACCTGCGGTAAGGCCGATCAGCGCGATCAGAACGATCTTGAGATTGCCCCACTCGCCGAAACTTTCCTTGAGCGGCGATTTCGAGAGCGTGCCCTCATCCTTCATCTTCTGGAAAAGCGGCGACTCGTTGAGCCTCAGCCTTATCCAGACCGAAATACCGAGCAGCAGGATCGAGAGCAGGAAGGGGATGCGCCAGCCCCAGCTTTCGAAATCCTCCTTCGACATGGAAAGACGGCAGGCAAGAATGACGAGAAGCGACAGGAAAAGGCCGAGCGTCGCTGTGGTCTGTATCCAGGAGGTGTAGGCGCCGCGCTTCCCATGCGGCGCATGTTCGGCGACGTAGATTGCCGCACCGCCATATTCGCCGCCGATGGCAAGCCCTTGCGCAAGGCGGAGCAGGATGAGAATGGCGGGCGCCGCAAAACCGATGGTTTCGTAATTGGGCAGCAGACCGACGATGAACGTCGCAAGGCCCATGATGAGGATGGTGACGAGGAAAGTGTATTTGCGGCCGACGAGATCGCCGAGACGTCCGAAGACGATGGCGCCGAAGGGCCTGACCGCAAATCCCGCCGCAAAGGCAAGAAGGGCGAAGATGAAGGCGGCCGTCGGATTGACGCCGGAAAAGAACTGGACCGAGATGATCGCCGCGAGCGAACCGTAGAGATAGAAATCGTACCACTCGAAAACGGTTCCGAGCGAAGAGGCGAAGACGACCCGCCTTTCCTCTCGCGTCATGCGCTGCGACGCGGCCTTTGCCATGAATCATCCCCCCGGTTTGAACGGAAGAAAGATGCCGCGAAAGGCCGCGTTTATCCAGACCCGCGTTTCCGCAGTCAGACGCCGGGCATGGGACGTTTCGGGAACAGATTGCCCATGTCGCCCTCCGGATTGGTGAATGGCGCGATGAAGGGCTTGTCCATGACCGAGCGGAATTGCGTCAGCGCCCAATAGACGCTCGGAAAGGCAAGCTCCTCCCAGGGAATCTCGTCCCATTCGAACAGCGCGACTTCGAGGCTTTCCTCGCCGGCCGAAAAGGACGGCGATTTCAGCTCCGCGCGGTACATGATCTGCACCTGCGCGATACGCGGAATATTATAGATGGCAAGGAGGTCGCGCAGGACGATATCGGCATTGGCCTCTTCCATCGCCTCGCGGCGCGCGCCTTCCTCGGTTGTTTCGCCCTGCTCCATGAAACCCGCAGGCAGCGTCCAGAAGCCGCGGCGCGGCTCGATGGCGCGGCGGCACAACATGAATTTTCCGTCATGTGTGACGACGGAGCCGACCACGATCTTCGGATTTACATAGTGAATGAAGCCGCAACGATCGCAGATGTCGCGCGGCAGGCTGTCTCCCGTTGGCACGCGGCGTGAAAAGGCGACATCGGCACCGGCACCCGCTTCCTGCGGATTCGGCTCTGCCGGCATTTTATTTTGCGTATCGGACTTGTCTGACATGATTACCGGCTCTACCCGCCTTGACTTGTTGGTCCGCCCACGGAAGTAAGCGAATTTTATCTTTCACCGCACGAAATCGATAAGTGGCTGCATAATATTTGAACTCGCAAGTCCGCTGTGCCGAAACTCCGCGCACAGACCTGTTTGCCAATTATTATACCTTTCCGCACGTTCACCCTTGCAAGAACAGGCCTTGCGGGTACATATGATGATAATTCGGACATCGTGGCACGGCCACATAAACGCCGCGAATTCGCGCTTGAATGAGCGCGCTGAGAAGAACGGAATTACCCCCCCACAAGGGAGCGCCGTCCGCAGGGACGCCGCCCGCTCCGGGTCCCGGCCGGGACCCGCACACGCCAGAGGACAGAACGAATGGCAGCCAGGAAGCAGACCGGAAGTTTCGACCTTGAGAATTCGCTGAGCCATTTGCTGCGCCGCGCACAACAATTCGCTTACGAGGAGTTCGTGCAGCAGATGGGCGCAAGCTCGCTTACACCACGCCAGTTCATCGTGCTTTTCGCGGTGAACGAGGAAGAAGGCCTCAGCCAGACCGATCTGGTGAACCGCACGGGCATCGACCGTTCGACGCTTGCCGACATGATCAGCCGCATGATCAAGAACGGCCTGCTTGCCCGCAAGCGCACCGCCGAAGACGCGCGCGCCAATTCCGTGCGTCTCACCGCCGCCGGCCGCCGCGCGCTGAAAGGCGCGATGCCGAAGGCGCTCGCCGCCGAAAAGGCGCTGCTCGATGTGCTTCCGAAGACGGTGCAGGGCGAACTCCTGAAGGCTCTCGGCCACCTCAATTCCGCGATCGAAAGCATGAAGGTCGAGGAAGAAGCGCCTGCCAAACCGGCAAAGCGCACCGCGGCGAAGAAGCCCGCCGCGAAAAAGCCCGCGACGCGCCGCAAGAAGGCCTGATCCGGTCTCCCGGGCGGTGCGGCGGACGCTATCGCGTCAGGACCGCGCCGCCCTGAGAGCGGGCAGGATTTCTTCCGCGATCGCTTCGGGCGTCAATGGCCCGACATGCTTCAGGGCGATGCGCCCTTTCCCATCCACGATATAGGTTTCCGGCACGCCATAGACGCCCCAGTCGATGGCGGCGCGTCCGGTATCGTCCTTGCCGATCCGCTCGAACGGATTGCCGAGTTCGGCAAGGAACCGGCGCGCGGCGGCGGGATCGTCCTTGTAGTTGATGCCGTAAAGCGGAACATCGGCAACGCGCTGCAGCTCGACAAGGAGCGGCATTTCCGTGCGGCACGGCACGCACCACGACGCCCAGACATTCACGATGACGGGCCCGCCCTGCGCGAAATCGGCATTGGACAGGCCCGGCTGCTCAAGCCCTTCGACCGGGCCAAGCGCAAATTCCGGCACATAGCGCCCGATCAGCGCGGAGGGAACTTTCGAAGGGTCGCTGCCGCTGAAGATCGCGGTATAGAAAATCCCCGCCACGGCCAGAAACAGCACCACAGGCAAGAGCGCCGCCAGCCGGAATCGCGAATTCACGTCTTCTCTCCCTGCTGTCCGGCATCCGCCGCGCGGCGCACACGCCCGCCCGCCGCCTTTTCAAGCTCTTCGGCAAGCGAGGATTGCACCCGCCAGTCGCGCAGGCTCTGCCAGGCGAGGCCGCTTATCACCAGCGCGGCAATGCCGTAGCAGGACCAGACATAGAAGGCATAACCGCCCATATGGAAGAATTCGGCCATGCTCAGGCCTCGCCCGATGAGGCGCGCGCCAGCCTGAGCGCGCGCACGCGGCGGCGCATGATTTCGGCCCGCATCCGCACGAGATGCAGCGCAAGAAAGAGAAGCGTGAAGCCAATTGCCATGATCGCGAGCGGCAGCAGCATGGAAGGCGCAATGGTCGGACCGTCCATGCGGAAGACGGAAGCGGGCTGGTGCAGCGTGTTCCACCAGACGACCGAATAGCGGATCACCGGAATGTTGATCGCGCCCGCGAGCGCCAGCACGGCGGCAGCGCGCGCGGCGCGCAGGGGATCCTCGATCGTCGCCCAGAGCGCCATATAGCCGAGATAGAGAAAGAGCAGGATGAGCACGGAGGTCATCCGCGCATCCCATTCCCACCAGGTGCCCCACATCGGCTTGCCCCAGAGCGAGCCTGTGACGAGCGCGAGGAAGGTGAAGGCCGCGCCGATGGGCGCCGCAGACTTCGCCGCGACATCGGCAAGCGGGTGACGGAAGATGAGCGCAATGGCCGAGGCAAAGGCCATGACGGCATAGCCGAACATGGCAAGCCAGGCCGACGGCACATGCACATACATGATGCGCACCGTCTCGCCCTGCTGGTAGTCCGGCGGCGAATTGAAGAGCGCGAACCAGAGGCCGACGGCGATCGTGAAGAGCGCCGCCACCCATAAAGGTGCGAGCAGCCTGCCCGACAGCGCCATGAAGCGCGCCGGATTGGCATAGGCATGGAATCTCTGGGCGGCGGAAAGGCTCATGGGAAGCCATTTAGCGCGGGGGGGTCGCCAAGGGCAAGCCGGACGGGCAGGCATTTTGCCGCGCCGGATCAATCTCGCCGATGTCTCCGTTTCAGGCAGATCGGTCAGCGCAGATTGGCGCGCAGCGCCGCTGCCGCGCCGAGCGGGCCGATGGCGAAACTCGCAAGCGTCAGTCCGCCCAGCAGGAGGAGCGCCTGCATGCCCACCTGCCCCTCGAAACCGCCCGCCGCCGCTTCTATCGCCCCGACACCGAATATCAGCACCGGAATATAGAAAGGCAGCACCAGCAGCGAGGCGAGAAGCCCGCCCCGCCGCACCCCGACGGTGAGCGCGGCCCCGACCGCGCCGATGAAGCTGAGGGCCGGCGTGCCCACAAGCATGGCGCCGACGAGCAGCGGCATCCGTTCGGGCGGCAGGTTCAGCAATATGCCGAGCACAGGTGCGGCGACGACGAGCGGCAGGCCCGTCACAACCCAATGGGCAAGCGACTTCGCAACCGCAACAAGCTCGAGCGGGAGTGGGCCCATGGAGAGAAGGTCGAACGACCCATCCTCCACATCGGCCTGGAACATGCGGTCGAGCGTGAGAAGCGAGGCGAGAAGGAGCCCGACCCAGAGCATGCCGGGTGCGAGAAGTTCAAGCACCGGGCGGTCGGGCCCGACGCCGAGCGGCACGATCGCAACCACCGTCAGAAAGAAGAAGACCGCCATGCCGCCCCCGCCGCCAATGCCGGCCGCAAGGCGGATATCGCGTGCGACAAGGGCGAGGAAAGCGCGCCTCATGCCGCAGCCTCCCGCCCGAGCCGAAGCTCGCGCGCATTCGCCAGCCCGAGATCGAGATGGGTCGCGGCGACGATAATGCCGCCTTGCGCCAGATGCGCCGCCATGAAACCGCGCAAACGCCCGACGCTTGCTGCATCGAGGGCGACGCTCGGCTCGTCGAGAAGCCAGAGCGGGCGCGGGCACACGGCAAGCCGCGCCAAGGAGAGGCGGCGCTTCTGCCCCGCCGACAGATAGGCGACCGGCAGATCGGCAAGCGGCGCAAGCGCCATCGCCTCGAGCGCCCTTTCCACGAATGCGTCATCGCCGCCGCCGAGATAGGCCGCCCAGAAACGCAGCGTTTCGATCGCACTCATCGAAGGCTTCAGCCCGTCGAGATGACCGGCGTAATGCGCCTTTTCGGATATGCCGAGTTCGGGATCGCCGCCCGCAAGAGCGATTTCTCCCTGTTCGATTTCGAGGAGCCCGGCGATCTGGCGCAAGAGACTGGACTTGCCGGCGCCGTTCGGTCCCGTCAGCACCAGCGCCTCGCCCGCCCTCACCTCGAAGGAAAGCCCTTCGAAGACGAGCCGCCCGCCCCTGATGCAGGTGAGATCGCGCGCTGCAAGACGAAGCTCAGATGTCGTCAAAGCTGCCGCCCCTGCCCTTGCCGGAGGTAAACCGCGCCGCCCCTTTCAGCGTTTCGCCCGACGCCAGCACCTTGCGGCCATGCTCGAATTCATTGGCCAGCGCGAGATCGTAGGGAAGATCCCACTGCTCATAGGCCGACATCCGGTCGTGGCGCAGGCAAAGCTGCGGGAAACGGGAAATTTCGAGGGCAAGCTGCTCGGCCGCCTCACGCGCCTTGCCCTTGGGCACGACGCGGTTTGCCAGCCCCATCTGAAGCGCCTCTTCCGCATTGACGGGGCGGCCCGTGAGAATGAGATCCATCGCACGCGCATGGCCAATGAGACGCGGCAGGCGCACCGTTCCGCCATCGATCAGCGGTACGCCCCAGCGGCGGCAGAAAACACCCATGATCGCGTCTTCTTCCACCACGCGCATGTCGCACCAGAGCGCGAGTTCCAGCCCGCCCGCGACCGCATGGCCGGAAATCGCGCCGATCACCGGCTTGTTGAGAATCATTCGCGACGGCCCCATGGGTCCGTCATTCGCAAGGCGGCTGAAATTCGCACCTGTTGCGGGGGGCACGGAGCGATTGCCCTTGCCTGTGGAAACGGCCTTGAGGTCCGCGCCTGCGCAAAACGCACCGCCCTCGCCGCAGAAGACTGCGGCAAGCGCCTCCTCATCCTGCTCGAAAGCGAGAAAGGCGGCGGCAAGCTCTTCGGCGGCGGCGCGGTCGACCGCATTCTTCACATGCGGACGATCCAGAATGACTGTCGTGACGGGACCTTTTTTCTCGACGCGAACCGACGTCATCGCTCACTCCTCGTTTCCTGCCCGATGCTGATTATCACGGCTTGCGCTGCAGGCGAAGCATGGTCAACGCGCATGAAAGTCATTATAGTCCGCGGCGAAAAGCATCCAGGTTCCAGGCTCGATAGCGGCGGCGAAAAGGGCTTAGGCACACGCGGATTTTCCTCGCGTGCGCGGCACCGCCTCCGATCATCCCGCACGTATTGCGCCCGGACCGCGCATCACCGAGGACGACAAGCGATGGCGAAAAAGGCGACGGCCAAATCCACCAGGGAAAAGGCGAAGAAAAAACAGGCGGCC
>JAJLKS010000027.1:0-6592 GCA_033838765.1 Alphaproteobacteria bacterium | reverse complement strand
TCTCGGGGAACACGATGTGCTCCTTGAGGCCCATGGCGTAGTTGCCGCGCCCGTCGAAGCTCTTCGCGTTCAGGCCGCGGAAGTCTCGCACGCGCGGCAGCGCGATCGTGACCAGGCGATCGAGGAACTCGTACATGCGATCCTTGCGAAGCGTGACCTTCACGCCGATCGGCATGCCGTCGCGCAGCTTGAACGTCGCAATCGACTTCTTCGCCTTGGTGATAACCGGCTTCTGGCCGGCAATCGCCTGCAGGTCCTCGAACGCGCTCTTGATCTTCTTGTAGTCGGCTACTGCCTCACCAACGCCCATGTTGAGCACGATCTTCTCGAGCCGCGGCACTTCAAGCACGTTCTTGTAGCCGAACTGCTCGGTCAGCGCCGGACGCACCTGCTCCAGATACTGCGCCTTCAGCCGCGGAGTGTACTGAGCTTCAGCCATCGATCATCTCTCCCGACGCCTTGGCGACACGGACCTTGCGGCCGTCGTCCAGCGTCTTGAAACCAACGCGCGTCGCCTTGCCCGTCTTCGGATCCTGGATCGCGATATTGGACAGGTCGATCTTCGCTTCGCGGGACACGATACCGCCGGTCGTCGTCTGCGACGGCTTCTCGTGGCGCTTCACCATGTTAACGCCCTGCACGAGCGCCTTGCTCTCTTTCGGGAAGACGGCGATGACATCGCCCTTCTTGCCCTTGTCCTTGCCGGTGAGGACGACGACCTTGTCGCCCTTTTTGATCTTCGCGGCCATTACAGCACCTCCGGCGCGAGCGATACGATCTTCATATGGTTCTTGGCGCGAAGCTCGCGCGTCACCGGACCGAAGATACGCGTACCGATCGGTTCGCCCTGATTGTTGATCAGCACCGCCGCATTGCGGTCGAAGCGGATAACGCTGCCATCTGCACGGCGGATGTCCTTGGCGGTGCGAACGACGACCGCCTTCATGACGTCGCCCTTCTTCACCTTGCCGCGCGGAATCGCTTCCTTGATGCTGACGACGATAATGTCGCCGACGGAAGCGTACTTCCGCTTGGAACCGCCGAGCACCTTGATGCACATCACGCGACGCGCACCGGAGTTGTCGGCAACCTCCAAATTGGTTTCTTGCTGGATCATGACTTCATCCGCCTTGCTCGGAACGGTTCCTCACCCCGGTTGGGATCAGGCTTCGTCCGTATAAACTTCCCACTTCTTCAGCTTCGAGAACGGACGGCATTCGCGAATTTTCACGATGTCGCCGACTTTCGCCGCGTTGTTCTCGTCATGGGCGTGGAACTTCTTCGACCGGCGCACGATCTTCTTCAGGAGCGGGTCCTTGAAGCGGCGCTCGACGTTCACCACGACCGTCTTGTCGTTCTTGTCGCTGACCACGACACCCTGGAGGATTCTCTTCGGCATTTCGCTATCCTCAGCCCTTCTTCGCTTCGGCGGCGCGCTGGCTCTGGATCGTCTTGATCCGCGCGATGTCGCGGCGCACCTGGCGCATCTGGTGAACCTTCTCGAGCTGGCCGCTCGCACCCTGGAAGCGCAGGTTGAACTGCGTCTTCTTCAGCTTGAGAAGTTCGTCCTCGAGCTGGTCCGGCGTCATGTCTCGTACTTCGCTGGCCTTCATGGCCTTACCCTTTCATTCGACCGTCAGAAGACGGGTTCGGATGCCTTAAGCGTGTTCGCCCGGACGCGCAACGAAACGCGTCTTGATCGGCAGCTTTGCCGCGCCGAGACGCAGCGCTTCTTCCGCAATCGACAGCGGCACGCCGTCGATCTCGAACATGATGCGGCCCGGCTTCACACGCGCCGCCCAGTATTCCGGCGCGCCCTTGCCCTTACCCATGCGGACTTCGGTCGGCTTCGAGGAAACCGGCACGTCCGGGAACACCCGGATCCACACACGGCCCGCACGCTTCATGTGACGGGTGATCGCGCGGCGCGCCGCCTCGATCTGCCGCGCCGTGATACGGGCGGGCTCCTGCGCCTTGAGGCCGAAAGCCCCAAAGTCGAGATTCATTCCGCCCTTGGCCTTGCCGTGGATGCGGCCCTTGTGGGCCTTGCGGAACTTAGTGCGCTTCGGTTGCAACATGATCGAAACTCTCTTCGCTCAATTCAAAGGCGCTCAAGCGCGCTCTTCGCGACGCTGACGGCCGCCGCCTTCCCCGCCGCCCTCAAGGGCACGGCGTTCGGAGGCCATCGGATCGTGCTCGAGGATCTCACCCTTGTAGATCCAGACCTTTACACCGCATGTGCCATACGCGGTCTTGGCCGTCGCAACGCCATAGTCGATATCGGCGCGGAGCGTGTGCAGCGGCACACGGCCTTCGCGATACCACTCCGTACGCGCGATTTCAGCGCCACCGAGACGGCCCGCACAGTTGATGCGGATACCGCCGGCGCCGAGCCGCATCGCCGACTGAACGGCGCGCTTCATCGCCCGGCGGAACGCCACGCGGCGCTCAAGCTGCTGCGCGATATTCTCGGCGACAAGTGTCGCATCGATTTCGGGCTTGCGCACTTCAACGATGTTGAGATGCACTTCGGAAGCCGTGATCTTGCCGATGTCGCGGCGGAGCTTCTCGATATCCGCGCCCTTCTTGCCGATAACGACGCCCGGACGAGCCGTGTGGATCGTCACGCGGCACTTCTTGTGCGGGCGCTCGATCACGATCTTCGAGATACCGGCCTGCTTCAGCTGCTCGGAGAGCAGTTCGCGGATCTTGATGTCTTCGTGCAGCAGCTGACCGTACTCGTGACGGCCGGCAAACCAGCGCGAATCCCAGGTGCGGTTGATGCCAAGACGCAGACCGATCGGATTGACCTTGTGACCCATCAGGCTTGCTCCTCGACTTGACGCACAACGATGGTGATCTGGCTGAACGGCTTTTCGATACGGCCCACGCGTCCGCGAGCGCGCGCATGCCAGCGCTTCATGACCAGGTTCTTGCCCACATAGGCCTCGGAGACGATCAGATCGTCGACATCGAGGTCGTGGTTGTTTTCCGCATTCGCGATCGCGCTCTGCAGAACCTTCTTAACATCGCCCGCAATCCGCTTGCGCGAGAAGGTCAGATCGGCGAGCGCCGTCTCCACCTTCTTGCCGCGGATGAGCTGCGCGACGAGATTGAGCTTCTGCGGGCTGACCCGGAGCATCCGGCCAACGGCCTGAGCTTCATTGTCGGGCAGGCGACGCTTGGTTGCAGCTTTGCCCATGATTTAGCCCTTCTTCGCTTTCTTGTCGGCGGTGTGGCCGTAGTAGGTGCGCGTCGGCGAGAACTCGCCGAACTTGTGGCCCACCATGTCTTCGGTCACGAGCACCGGAACATGCTTCTTGCCATTGTGCACGCCGAAGGTCAGTCCGACGAACTGCGGCAGGATCGTGGAGCGGCGGCTCCACATCTTGATGACTTCCTTGCGGCCCGAAGAACGCGTGGCTTCCGCCTTCTTGAGAAGGTAGCCATCCACGAAGGGGCCCTTTTTGAGAGAACGTGTCATGATCGAGCTCCCTTAGCCCTTCTTCTGGTGACGGCTGCGGACGATGAACTTGCTCGTCGACTTGTTGCTGCGCGTCTTCTTGCCCTTGGTCGGCTTACCCCAGGGGGTAACCGGATGACGGCCGCCAGAGGTGCGGCCTTCGCCGCCGCCATGCGGATGGTCGACCGGGTTCATCACGACGCCGCGAACATGCGGCTTCTTGCCGAGCCAGCGATTACGGCCGGCCTTCGCGATGGTGATGTTCGAATGGTCGGGGTTCGACACGGCGCCAATGGTCGCCATACAGGTACCCGGCACCATTCGCTGCTCGCCCGACGAGAGACGGAGAAGCGCGTAACCCTGGTCACGGCCAACGAGCTGCACATAGGCGCCCGCGGAACGCGCTATCTGCCCGCCCTTGCCCGGCTTCATCTCGACATTGTGCACGATCGTGCCGACCGGAATATTCGCAAGCGGCATCGCATTGCCCGGCTTCACGTCGACGCGGTTGCCCGAGACAACCATGTCGCCGGCGGCAAGGCGCTGCGGCGCGAGAATGTAAGCAAGCTCGCCATCCTCGTACTTGATGAGCGCGATAAACGCCGTGCGGTTCGGATCGTACTCCAGCCGCTCAACCGTGGCCGGGATATCGGCCTTGGTGCGCTTGAAATCGATCAGGCGATAGCTGCGCTTGTGACCACCGCCGCGAAACCGGACCGTGATACGGCCATAGTTGTTGCGGCCGCCGGACTTGGTCAGTCCTTCGGTAAGGCTCTTGACCGGCTTGCCCTTGTAAAGGCCGGAGCGGTCGACGAGCACAAGGCCGCGCTGCGCGGGGCTTGTCGGTTTGTACTTTTTCAGTGCCATCGTTCCAGGCTTCTCGCTTTGGAGGCTTTGCAGCCCCTACTTAAAGTCCAGTCGTCACGTCGATCGAATGGCCCTCTTCGAGGGTCACGATCGCCTTCTTGAAATCGCTCTGCCGCCCCGCAATACCGCGAAACCGCTTCGTCTTGCCCTTCCGGTTCAGCGTGTTCACCGCCTTCACCTTCACGTCGAAGAGCTTCTCGACCGCTTCTTTCACCTGCGGCTTGGTGGCATTTGAAGCCACTTTGAAGATGACCTGGTTCGCTTCCGAGGCCATCGTCGCCTTTTCGGTGATCACCGGCGACACGATGATGTCGTAATAACGCTCGTTCATTTGAAGCGAGCCTCCAGGCTTTCAACCGCGGCCTTGGTCAGCACGAGCTTCTCGCGCCGCAGGATGTCGTAGACGTTGATGCCCTGCACCGGCAGCACATCGACATTCGGAAGATTGCGCGCCGCGAGAGCGAAATTCTCGTCGACCTCGGCACCATCCACGATCAACACCGAAGTGAGACCGAGCTTTGCAAAGGCGTCTTTCGCGTCCTTCGTCTTCGGCGCCGAAAGCTTGGCGTCTTCAAGGACGATCAGGCTGCCGCTCTTCACCTTGCTCGAAAGAGCATGGCGCAGCGCAAGCGCACGCACCTTCTTCGGAAGGTCGAAAGCATGGCTGCGGACAACCGGACCGAACGCCTTGCCGCCGCCGCGGAACTGCGGCGCCTTGCGGTCACCGTGACGGGCACCGCCGGAACCCTTCTGCTTCACGAACTTCTTGCCCGTGAGCGCGATCTCGGAGCGGCCCTTCGTCTTGTGCGTACCGGCCTGACGCTTGGCAAGCTGCCACGCGACCATGCGGTGCAGGATGTCGGTGCGAGGCTCGAGCGCGAACACCTCGTCCGTCAGATCGACGGAACCGGCCGTTTTGGCCTCAAGCGTTTGAACGTCGATCTTCATCACGCACCTTCCTTCGGAGCTTCAGTCTCTTCGGCCGGCGCTTCGACGGCGGGAGCTGCAGCGGCTTCGCCCTGGCGGCGGAACGCACCCGGGACCGGCACACCTTCCGGCAACTTGCTCTTCACAGCATCGCGCAGAAGCACCCAGCCACCCTTGGAACCGGGCACGGCGCCCTTCACCATGATGAGGCCCTTCTCGACATCCGTACGGACGACCTCGAGGTTCTGGGTCGTCACACGGGTCGCGCCCATGTGACCGGCCATCTTCTTGCCCTTGAAGACCTTGCCCGGGTCCTGGTTCTGACCGGTCGAGCCGTGGCTGCGGTGGCTGATCGACACACCGTGCGAGGCGCGCAGACCGCCGAAATTATGCCGCTTCATGACACCGGCAAAACCTTTACCGATCGACGTGCCGGATGCATCGACATACTGACCGGCCACGAAATGATCGGCCGTGATCTCGACACCCACATCAAGCAGGTTGTCCGGGCTCACACGGAACTCCGCGAGCTGAAGCTTCGGCTCGACCGACGCACGCGCGAACTGGGCGCGCTGCGCATTCGGCACGTTCTTCGCCTTGGCGCGGCCCACGCCGAGCTGCACGGCCGTATAGCCGTTCTTTTCATCCGTGCGCTGACTCACAACCTGGCAGTTGTCGAGCTTGAGCACCGTGACCGGAATATGACGTCCGTCATCCGTGAAGAGACGGGTCATACCGACCTTTTTGGCAATAACACCGGAACGCATGGGTCCCATTCCTCGTTCTGTTCTCGATCGAGCTTCTTAGAGCTTGATCTCGACATCCACACCTGCAGCGAGATCGAGCTTCATAAGCGCGTCCACGGTCTGCGGCGTGGGGTCTACGATGTCGAGCACACGCTTGTGTGTCCGAATTTCAAACTGCTCGCGGCTCTTCTTGTCGATATGAGGGCCGCGAAGCACGGTGAACTTTTCAAGCCGGGTCGGAAGCGGAATCGGACCGAGCACCTGCGCACCCGTACGCTTCGCCGTGTTCACGATTTCACGCGTCGACACGTCGAGCACGCGGTGATCGAAACCCTTCAAGCGGATGCGAATTTTCTGCCTTTGCATTTTCGTACCTGTGCCTCTCGGCCTGCGCTATCGCGACTTCAGAAAGCCGGGGCGCGGAAGCTCCGCGCCCCGATCGCCTTGATTACTTCAACACTTTGGAGACGACGCCGGCACCGACGGTGCGGCCGCCTTCGCGGATGGCGAAGCGCAGCTTCTCTTCCATCGCGATCGGCGCGATCAGCGTCACGTTCATCTTCACATTGTCGCCCGGCATGACCATTTC
>JAJLKS010000026.1:0-2423 GCA_033838765.1 Alphaproteobacteria bacterium | reverse complement strand
AGCGGCAATCGAGCGTCAGGCCTTCCTTGCGATAGGGGCGGATACTTGCGACGCCGGAGAGACGTTTCAGTTCGACGATGCCCATGCGCTCGGCAAGTTTCGCGCGCGTCGCCTCATCCACTTCGAAGCGCAATTCCTTGCCCGCAGGCGGGACGTCGGCAGCGGCAACGATCAGGCTGAATTCCGGCGCATCCACGTGAACCATCAACGCGTCTCGCTCGTTTCAGTCGCTTCGAATGGTGCGCCGAATTCGATCCGTCCAGCGAGGACATTCGCTATATCCTGTGCGCGGAGCGCCTCGTCGACGCGGCGCATATAGGACGCGAGCGCGGCTGCATGTCGCGCGGAATTCTCGTCCCCGGCAAAAACGTTCCGCAAGATGGCGGCTGCTAGCGTATCGCCCTCGCTGTCCTTGAAACCTTCGTCATAGGCCTGCAACCGGCCATAGAAGGAGGAGGCAAGCGCCTTGATCTTCTTGCCGACGGAGAGATCGCCGACGCCCATCTCACGAAGCGTCTGGTCCATGTCGTCGAACAGGATATCGAAGACCTTCTGGCCGGTTTCCTTGCCTTCCGGCCCGCCGTCGCGCAAGCGCCGCAGGACAAGGCAGGCATGAAGAGAGACCATCTCGAATCGGCCCTCGACCGTGTCCGGCACCCCGCCCTCGAGATAGAATGCCGGGGAGCGCGCCTGGCGCACCGCCGCTGCATAAAGCGCCATCGGCACATCGTTTCGAGCCGGACGGCCGAAAATTCTTTTCCATATCATGGCTTCGCTCCGGCCAAGGGTGTAGCTTTGTGGTCCTGCCGTATATGCCGATTGAATTTACCGGGCGACAAGGGTAGGTCAACGATTGAACTTTTTTCGGCCCGAGGAGCCCCGCGCCATGACGATGTTCCGCCTGCACCGCCCTGCCAGAGTTCTGCTGGCCGCAGCCGGCCTTTCGGCCGCCATCGCTGTGACAGGCTGCGCGCCCCTTGTCCAGCCGGTGGTGGAAGATCGCGGATATATTTTCGACCCGGCCGATCTGGAGAAGCTGCAGGCCGGCGCGACCAAGGAACAGGTCCGGACCGTGATGGGCTCGCCCTCGACCGTTTCGACCGTCGAAGGCGAAGCCTGGTACTACATTTCCAGCCGGTTCGAGACGCTGATGTTCTATCAGCCGAAAGAGATCGAGCGCACGGTTGCCGCCGTCTATTTCGACAAGTCCGAAACGGTGCAGGAAATCGCCTATTACGGCCTCGAAGACGGGCAGATCGTCAATTTCGTTGACCGCACCACGCCGACACGCGGCAAGGAGCTCACGATCCTCGGCCAGCTCTTCGGCAATCTCGGCCGCTTCAACAATCCGGGCGCAGGCGTGCCCACGGTCGGTACAGGCGACCCGACACAGCGCCGCTGATACCGGGCACCGGGGGCATCAGCCCGCCTGCGGCCGCCCCGCATAGGCAAGCACGTCGCATTCGGCATCGCGCAGAATTGCGTTCGCGACGCTGCCTATCAGCACGTTCTTCAGCATCGAATTGCCCGCCGTTCCCATAACGACAAGCTGAGGCGACCGGCTCGCAATGACTTCGCCGATCACCTCGACCGCGCCGCCCTCCTCCACAAGGAGCTCGGGAGAGAGCCCCGCGAGCGGCGTCGTATTCGCAACGCCTTCGAGCGCGGACAGGGCCTCGTTGGCGAGCGAGCGCGAATAATCCTCTATCTGTTCCTCGCCGACGCTCGCATAGCGCATGAAGCCGCTGGCGAGCGGCATATAGGCATGGAGCAGGATGAGCGACGTGCAGCCGAGAAAGGAAGCGCTCGATGCAAATTCGAGGGCATCGAGGGAAGACCTCGACAGATCGACCGCCGCCACTGCCGTTTCATATGACAGTTTGGAATCGAGCCGCACCATCAGCACCGGCCGTCCGCTGGTGCGGATAACTCGCTCGACCGTCGTGCCGGTAAAGACATCGCGCAGAAACTGGCGCCGGTGCGCACCGAGCACCAGCAGATCCGCATTCATGACGTCCGCCACGGCGCGAATGGCCTCGGATTCGATTCCCTTTGCGATCTCGATTTCCGGCGTGATGGAAAACCGCGAGGCAAACGGACGAACCGACTCTTCCAGAAGCTCGGCGGTGCGGGCTACTTCCAGATCCACGAGCGCCTGCGGCTGGTCGTCATCGACCACATGCACGACTTTCACCCGGGCACCGAAGCGTGCGGCCAGCGAGAGGCCGCGGGCAACCGCCTTGTCCGAGCGGCTCGATAGATCGGTGGCGACAAGTATGGATTTCAGACCGGACAGGCTGGAGTCTGCAGCAGTGGCACTCATCGGCCCTTCCCCTCCGCATCGGACGCCACCATAGCCAGAGGCGGCCGTCCGGTTTCAAGATCGATGCCGAAAATCCGTTCCATGGCGCGCTCCGCCGCAT
>JAJLKS010000025.1:0-3364 GCA_033838765.1 Alphaproteobacteria bacterium | reverse complement strand
GCTTGCTCGCGTTCTGGGCGAGGAAGGATTTGCCATTTCCTATGAGGAATGCCGGAGGCTCTTTGTCGGCCGGACGATGGATGCCGTTCGCGCTCATGTGGAGGAGGCGCTTGGCCGCGCGCTCCGTGACGACTGGACGGCGCATATCCGCGACAGGACGCTCGAGGCCTTTGCGGAAGGCATAGAGCCCGTGCCCGGCGCGCCCGGCATCGTCCATGCGCTCCGTGCGCGGGGGCTTCCCTATTGCGTCGCCTCGTCCGGCAAGTTCGAGAAAATGCGCTTCACGCTCGGCAAGACGGGGCTGCTGCCGCTGGTGGAAGACGTGCTGTTCAGCGCGGAAGAGGTACGCCATGGCAAGCCCGCGCCCGATCTCTTCCTTTATGCCGCATCGCGCATGGGGCATGAGCCTTCGCGCTGCCTCGTGATCGAGGACAGTGTGCCGGGCGTCCAGGCGGCGGTGGCGGCAGGTATGCCGGTCATCGGCTATGCCGGCGATCCGCATACAGATGCGGCGGCGCTCGAAAGCGAAGGCGCCCATGTCATTTCCGACATGAGCGCCTTGCTGGAGCTGATAGAGGGCTGAGTTTTACTCCGCCGCCTCGGCATGCGCTTCCTGCGCGGCGAGAAAGCGCTCGGCCTCAAGCGCCGCCTGGCAGCCCATGCCCGCGGCCGTCACGGCCTGACGGTAGACATCGTCCGTCACGTCGCCGGCCGCGAAGACGCCCGGAATATTGGTGCGCGGCGTGCCGGGCACGGTTTTGAGGTAGCCGCCTTCCTTCGTGTCCAGCTGGCCGAGGAAAAGCTCCGTCGCAGGCGCATGGCCGATCGCAACGAAAACGCCATGCGCGGGAATTTCGCGTGTCTCGCCGGTCTTTAGGTTCTTCACCTTGGCGCCGGTTACGCTGCGCGGATCGTCCGTGCCCACGATTTCCTCGACGACCGAATCCCAGATCACCTCGATCTTCGGATTCTTGAAGAGGCGCTCCTGCATGATCTTTTCGGCGCGAAAACTGTCGCGGCGGTGGATCACCGTCACCTTTGAGGCGAAGTTCGTGAGGAACAGGGCTTCCTCGACGGCGGTGTTGCCGCCGCCGATTAGCAGCACTTCCTTGCCGCGATAGAAGAAGCCGTCGCAGGTGGCGCAGGCCGAGACGCCGAAGCCCTGGAAATGCTGTTCGGAGGGAAGGCCAAGCCACTTTGCCTGTGCGCCGGTCGCAATGATGAGCGCATCGGCGGTGTAGAGCGTGCCGCTGTCGCCCTTCAGTTCGAAGGGACGCTTCTTCAGATCGGCGGAGACGATCGTGTCGGCCACCATCTCGGTGCCCATGTGGCGCGCCTGCGCCTCCATCTGCTCCATCAGCCAGGGGCCCTGAATGGCCTCGGCGAAGCCCGGATAGTTCTCGACATCGGTGGTGATGGTGAGCTGGCCGCCAGGCTGGATGCCCTGGATGAGAACGGGCTCGAGCATGGCGCGCGCGGCATAGATCGCAGCCGTATAGCCGGCCGCGCCGGCGCCGATGATGAGGACTTTTGCGTGCTTGCTGTCGGACATGGTGCTTCTTTGCGCTTGGGCCCCGACGGGGCGGAACGGGAAGGGCAGGAAGGCGGGCCCGCCGGTCAACCCACTATATAGGGACCGGCGGGCGCCGCCAAAAGGCTCAGAGCGCCTCGGCGTGGGCGCCGAGATATTTCGCGACGCCGGCGGCGTCGGCCTTCATGCCTTCCTCGCCCTTCTGCCAGCCGGCCGGGCAGACTTCGCCATGCTCTTCATGGAACTGCAGCGCATCGACCATGCGCAGCGCTTCGTCGGCATTGCGGCCGAGCGGCAGGTCGTTCACGAGCTGATGGCGGACAACGCCGTCGCGGTCGATCAGGAAGGTGCCGCGCAGCGCCACGCCGTCCTTCTCGATCAGCACGTCATAGTCGCGCGCGATCTGCTTCGTCATGTCGGCCACCATCGGGAACTTCACCGGGCCGAGGCCGCCATCCTTCGGCGCCGTGTTGCGCCAGGCGGCATGGGTGAACTGGCTGTCGACCGAGACGGCGACGACCTTCACGTTCATCGCCTCGAATTTCGGCACGCGGTTCGAATAGGCGAGAATTTCCGACGGGCAGACGAAGGTGAAGTCGAGCGGATAGAAGAAGACAAGGCCGTAGGCGCCGTCGAGATAGGCGCGGAGGTTGAAATCCTCGACGATGTCGCCATCCGGCATGACGGCGGCGGCGGTGAAATCGGGAGCCTGTTTACCAACGAGAACGGCCATGAAAATACTCCTTTGAAACAAGTGAAAAAGCCGGGGAGGGAGAAGTCGGCTTCCCCGCTAGCTAGACACGTTCTAAGGAAGATTCAAGGTTTTCTGCTGCACTGCGACAATAAAACACGGCGGATTTCTGCGGAAAAATGGCGGAAGGGCGGGTTTTTGCGGGTGCGGGGAGGGTATAAACAGCCCGCTATCTCTTTGCCCCCCAAAGCCGTCATGGCCCGGTCAAGCCGGGCCATGACGCATTTTTGGCAATGAGGAGAAGGCTGCTCCCTCTAAAACCCGAACATGTGGTCCAGGCAGAAGCTCTTGTCGCCGTTGACGAGGCCGTGGAAGCCGAAGAGGCGGCAGGTCGTGTCGCGGATGATGACATAGCCTGCGCCGCCCATGCGTTCGCGGTCTTCCACGCTGAACATTTCCGACAGGCGCCAGTGGAACGAGCCGCCGCAGGCGATTTCCACTTTCGTTTCGGCGATGGGCTGGCCTTCCGCATTATGCAGGATGAGCATGGTCGAGCTTTTCTCGTGCCACTCCGTCGAGGCCGGATAGATCAGGTGGCAGAGCGTGTCCATCGCGCCGTCTTCGAGTGCGGGCCCCGCGATGCGGAGGAACAGGCGCGTCGTCAGCCCCGGCGGCTTGTTGGTATAGCTCTGCGGCTCGTCCTTGTAGATGATCGCCGTGTTGTAGATATGTGCGCCGAAAATCGTCTCGGCGCGGTGGCCGCTCGATTTCTGCTCGAAGCGTCCGAGCGCGTGGAGCCAGCCATTCGCCTCGCCGCCATTGCGGAAGTCGTAGAGAAATTCGACATGGCCATAGCCTGAAGGAAGCTTCAGCGCCTCTTCCTTCATCCATGCCTCGATATCGACCTCGACGCTGTCGCGGCGCTGGATGCGGCCGAGATATTTCGTGGCGACCACCGTGCCGCCGGCGTCGATCATTTCCGCGCGCAGCGGCATTTCATGTTCGTCGCGCGCCATCGGCGTCGGCAGCATCACGGTTTCGAACTTGTCACGCGGCAGGATGGGCAGCGGCATGATGTAGCCCTTGCCCATGTATTTATCGAGGTTCGCGATTTCGGGGTTCGGCTTCAGGTCCGTGCGCTC
>JAJLKS010000024.1:0-2041 GCA_033838765.1 Alphaproteobacteria bacterium | reverse complement strand
GACGCGGACGCCCTGGCGCAGGAGGTTCGTATACGTCATTATTGTGCTCCTTGTACCGCTGGCCGGGTGAGTGCCGTGGCCTGCACGCTATTGAAACAGAGCATCGGCCAGCGCCTCGATTGCTTCCTGAGATTCGTCCTTATAGTCGGAGATCAGCCGGGCGCCGGCATCCCATTGTTCCAGCCAGCGATCGGTCGATCTGGCTGAGACAAAGACAAGGTCGCCTCGGGCGCCGGTGCGAACCTGCTCGATAAGGTCCAGGGCGTCGGCAGGCGAGACGATCAGCTTCACCGGGCTGCCGGCAGCGGCCAGTTTCGCTTCGAAAGCCTCTTGTGCTTTCAGCGCCTTTTCCTTGTGCTTGTAGACAAGATTTTTCGCCTTGCCGTCGTCGTTTTGGGTCTGAGACTGGTCCAGCTCGTTATGAATGTGATAGCCAATGACAGTCACTTCGCCGGACGCGGTAAGCTCGGTATTCGCCGAAGTCCCCCGCCAGATAACGTCTCCGCCGGTATTGGTGATCAGCTCAGCGGCGTTGACAGGGCGGCCTTCCAGGGCGGCTGGCGCTCCGCTGGCGGCAAGTTGGTTGCGGGCGTCTTCGGCATCGATATAGGCGACGATCACTTCGCGCTGGTTCGTGCCATCCGCGTCCCGGCGGACTTCGACCGACAGGCGGCCCGACTCCGGATCGGCTAGCAGAATCACATTGAAATATTTCATCGCTTCGGCGAGCGCAGGTGGTACCGGTGGTGGCACCTCCCGCGCATGGGCGGGCGCCAACAAAGCGCCGAGACAGAACAATGCTATTGTAACCAACCCGTGACGCATGCCGCCTTTCCTCTCTGTACGTTCAAAACAAATCATTGCGGCCGCGCCCCGATGATTTCGGCCTGTGTCTGGCTCATCGTCCGTGTACCGGTATAGTTGCCATTGGCATCATATGTGCGCACTTCCACCATGTTCAGCGACGACTGCAGCCCTGCCCGGCGCGCTGCGTCCACGCCGGCATTGTAGGCGGCAACATCGGCAGCGAGGGCTGCGGCGTCCGCCTGTTTCTGGGCCAGCAGGCGTGACTGGTTCTCGCAGCGCGCCGTTGCGGTATCGACGGCGCAGAGGCGGCTGAGGGCATAATCATCGTTGATGCCATAGGTGTCGGAGAACCAGAGCAGTTTCTCGTCGCCGAAGGCAGCTGCGATATATTCCATTCGCCCGATGTCTTCCGTCGTCAGGCCGCCGGCGACATGGCGCCCGTAGAGATCGTCCCAGCGGACCTGCAAGTCCTTGCGGCGGCGCTCGGCCTGCTCGGCCGCGAGCTGCATACGGATGGATTCGCCCCGGGCGATAGAAGCGTTCATGGAATCGGTGAGACCCATGACCTCGGCATATTTGTTCAGCCACGCGGCATCGAGATCGAGCAGTTTCTGGCCGGCACGGCGTGTGTTCACGAGTTCCTCATACCGGCGCATTTCGACCGAACGGCGGAACTGTTCCATCTCGACCGTCGTTGCAGGCTCATGCAGGGCAAAGGTTATTTGCGGCGGCGCCTTGGTGCGGCCCCAGAAATAGTCGTCCAGCGCGCGCGGGCTGCCATTGCCCTGGAAACTCATCGTGAAACCGCAGTCATAGTTGTAGAGGCGGCCCTTGTCGGCATTCGAACATTGGGACAAAGCGAGCGCCGCGCGGGTATCGCCTCCATGCATCTGCCAGAACGGCACCGCCCAGCGAACCGCCAGCGCCACTGCCGTCGTTCTTTGCAAAGGGTGAGCGCCAATTGCGCGCTGGCCAAAGCTCTGCGTGGGGTGCACTTTATAAGGAAAGTCCGCGGGCCAATCCCGGCCGTATGTCTGGCCGATTTCAAGCAGCACGTTGATGATCGCCCTCATCGCGGCCTTGTCGCCGGTGCGGGCAAGTGCGTCGAGCTTTCGGAAATAGTAGAAGGAGCCGCCCTGCAGGATCGCCAGTTCGAGGCCGGCAATCTCGCCCTTCTCAGCGGCGGTCAGCGTGCGCGGCGTGATCTTGGGCTCAAACTCGGCCACCACCTCTT
>JAJLKS010000023.1:0-2001 GCA_033838765.1 Alphaproteobacteria bacterium | reverse complement strand
GGCTCGGCGCGCACGCTCCCTCGCATATTGCGGCGAAAGACTGGCGGCAAGACTTGCGGGCGGCACACCACTCCCGCAGGTCTTGCAGACATTGTCCAGCCCGACTTCGCCGCCGCAACCTCGATGCGTCATGTGCACGGCAAGCTTCTCCTTACCCTTCTTGCACCACCGCTCTCCCCATGAGCGAAGCGCTAGGATCACGGGATAGAACTCCCGTCCCATTTCTGTGAGCAGATATTCGTAGCGCAACGGCCGCTCGCTATAGGCGCGCCGCTCAATCAGCCCGTCGGACTCTAGACGCTTGAGCCTCGCGGCAAGCATCTGGGGTGTCGCTTCTGTCTGCGCTTGCAGCTCGTCGAAGCGCGAGACGCCCATGAACAACTCGCGGACGATCAGGATCGTCCACCTGTCGCCCACCCTCCATGCCGATCGCGCAATGGGGCAGATCGTATTTGTTTCGTCTTTCCTGACCGTCATCGGTGAAATTCTGCTCGGCTGTTGCAGGACGTTTTGGACGTCATGCTATCTCGCCTGCGCGCATGAGACCATCCGGGAAGGAAGGGCCTCTGCTCACCATCGGTCTTGACGCGACAGCAAATAACTATGAATATCATAGTTATAAGCAACGTGAAGCGCGGCTTGGCGGCAAACGCTTTCGGCACGATTCAAGCGGCAATTGGGAGTGAAGAACAGTGAGCCATATAGGAAATACATCTGGAGCCTTATCGGGAATCCTGATCGAGGCGGAGGATTTCGATGATTACGGCGGCTGGCTTCTCGACTCGCAATTCGAGACCGTGATGGGCTCGCCCTATCTGCTCGCCCACGGGCTCGGCCGGCCCGTCGCCGATGCGACCACTAAGGTTGCCATCGCCGAAGCCGGAGAATACGAAGTCTGGGTCCGGGCGAAGGACTGGGTGCCCTCGCATCATCCGGGGCGGTTCATGCTCTCGATAAACGGCGTGACGCTCGGAACCGAGTTCGGCGCGAACGGCAAGGACTGGTCGTGGCAATCCGCTGGAAGGGTCTCGCTTCCGAAGGGCGATGTGAGTTTGGCGTTGCACGACCTCACCGGTTTCGACGGGCGCTGCGATGCAATCTATCTCGGCAAGGACGGAGCCGTACCTCCGAACGAGGTTGATGAGGCCAGCCGCAAATGGCGGAAGGCCCTGCGAGGGCTGCCGGATGAGCCGATAGATGCCGGGGACTATGACGTGGTGGTCGTGGGCGGCGGCGTTTCCGGCTGCGCTGCGGCCTTGACCGCGGCCCGCCTCGGTCAGCGCGTGGCGCTGATCCATGACCGCCCGGTCCTCGGCGGCAATGCCAGCAAGGAGATCGGTTTGATGCCGCGGGGCGCTCAGGGCTCCCTTCTCCGGGAACTCTCCGCGCGGACCCCGGATGGTGACCTCATGGCATATGAACTTCTGGGAGCGGAACCCACCGCCACTGTTTTCCTGGAGCACCGGATCGTCGGTGCCGCCAGCGAAGGCAACAGGGTCGTCTCGGTCGACGCGGTTCAGGCGCGCGGCGGGCATGAGCGCCGCTTCCGGGGCCGCATGTTTATCGACACAACCGGCGTGGCGATGCTCGGCATCCTCTCAGGCGCGGACACCATGTTCGGCCGCGAGGCGCGCTCGGAATTCGACGAGCCTTATGCACCCGAGGAAGCCGACGACATGCACCACGGGAACACGCTGTTCTTCCGTACCCGGATGGCCGACCGGCCTGTCCCCTTCCCCGACGTGCCCTGGGCAACCGAAGTGTCGAAAGACTACGCGAATCTGAGCGGACAATTGTCGAAGCCGGGCGTCGAGAACGCTCCCGGGCCGTCCGCGAGCGCCAATCCAGACACGCCGGTGTTCCAGTTCAGCGACGACCCGAGCCAGACATGGATGATGCAGTTCCCGGCAACCCATTACTGGGAATACGGCCAGTGGCTCGATCCCTATACCTCGGGGGAACTCGTTCGCGACCACCTCATGCGGGCGCTCTATGGAACTT
>JAJLKS010000022.1:0-20595 GCA_033838765.1 Alphaproteobacteria bacterium | reverse complement strand
CATCGCCGACAAGCCTGGTCTTGCCTTCGCCCTTTTCCGGCGCGGGCACGCGATTGATACCGACATCGATGACGATGGCGCCGGGCTTCACCCAGTCGCGCTTCACCATGTTGGGGCGGCCGACGGCGGCGACGAGAATATCCGCCTCGCGCGCAATCCCAGGCAGATCGTGCGAGCTGCTATGCGCGATGGTGACGGTGCAGTTTTCCTTCAGCAGCAATTGCGCGACCGGCTTGCCGACGAGATTGGACCGGCCGATGACCACCGCATGTTTGCCGGAAAGAGGTCCGCACGCCTTCTGCGCCATGAAGAGGCAGCCGTCGGGAGTGGCAGGCACCATCCCGGGCAGTCAGCTCGCAAGGCGGCCTGCATTCAGCGGATGAAGCCCGTCCGCATCCTTCGACGGGTCGATCGCATCGATCACATTCTGCTGGCTGATATGATCCGGCACCGGGAACTGCACCAGAAATCCATGTACGGCGGGATCGGCATTGAGCTCGGCGACTTTCGAGAGCAGGTCCGCCTCGCTCGTCTCCGCGGGCAGACGATACTCATAGGAGTTCATGCCCGCTTCTTTCGTCGCCACGCCCTTGTTGCGGACATAGACCTCGCTTGCGGGATCGTTGCCGACGAGAATGACGGCAAGGCCCGGCGTCAGCCCATGGCCGGATTTCAGCCGCGCGACTTCGGCGGCGACGCGCGCGCGCAGCTCGGCCGATATGATCTTGCCGTCGATGATGGAAGCCTTGGTCATGAGGGCACCTCTTGGTCCGGATTGAGTGCCCAGGCGAGCGGCAGGGTCCTGCCCGCGCTCCACGGTGGTTCACCACCTTATTCTCGCCAGTCACGCGGGGATTGCGGCACTATAATAAGGTCCACCCGCGCCGGACAAGACCCGCAGCCATCTCAATTGCGCCGTTCCGGCAGCAGCTCCGCCCATGCCTCGAGCCTTGCAAGAAGGGCCTCGGGTTCGCCCGCGGCCAGTACGGCCTTCATGCGGCCCGTTTCGCCGGATGCGATGGAAAGGGCGGAGCGCGGCAGACCTGTGCTCTTTGCCAGCAGCTTCAGCACCGCCTCGTTCGCCTTGCCCTTTTCGGCAATGGCGGACACGCGCAGCATGATATGGGCATTGCCTGCGGCATCGGCCCCGATCCCTTCAACGCGATCGGCGCCGCCGCGCGGTGTCACCCGCAGCCGCAGCGCGACGCCCCCCGGCACGGCCCGGAAGGGCACGCACCCAGCCCTTACCTCAGGCCGAGCCAGATGGGCACGTCATAGGTGAGCAGGTTCTGCACGAAAAAGAGGAGCAGAATGAGGATCACCGGCGAAATGTCGATCCCGCCGAGATTCGGCAGGATATTGCGGATCGGCCTGAGCGCCGGTTCCGTCAGCCGGTTGATCGTGTCGGCGACCATGTAGACGAAGCGGTTCTGCGTGTTCACGACATTAAAGGCGATGAGCCAGCTCAGCACCACGCCGATGATGAGGACCCAGACATAGATCGAGATCAGGCTGACGAGAAGGTTCAGAAGGGCAATCATGGGGCTCGCCGGTTGCTTGTTGTCGGGAAGGGCGGCTCACGCGGACGGCCGGAGCCCGGCCGGAAACGGATGACCGGCAGAACCGGCCCCTAGAGATGTAACCGCCGGGGGGAGCCGGTTCAAGGAGAGCTTTGCCCCCTGCCCAGGCCTCTCTTGACACCCGCCCCGCCGCCGCCTAATAAGCGGCCTCCGGCGCTGAAAGGCGCAGGGCTCCGGGGCCGTAGCTCAGTTGGGAGAGCGCCTCGTTCGCAATGAGGAGGTCAGCGGTTCGATCCCGCTCGGCTCCACCATTTCCGGAAGCCCGCCCGCGCCGAATGTTATTCCCGAAAATCAGTCCCTATCCCGCTCAGGCGGCAGCCAGTGGTCGAGAAACCGCGCGAGCCAGGCCCGGAGCGTCGCGTCATGCGCCGCCCGCCCCTGCCTGTGCAGCTCGGCAGACTGCGCGCCCGGCCGGTTGAGCCGCTCCTTCCCGAATTCGAGCCAGGCATCCATCATCGGCGTGGTGAGTTCGGGGTGAAACTGGATGCCATAGGAGGCCTTGCCATAGCGCATGGCCTGAACCGGAAAATCATCGCCCTGGGCAAGCTGTACCGCCCCTGCAGGCAGGTCGAAGCCCTGCTGATGCCACTGATAGACATATTGCGGGTTGTCGAAGAGGTTCTCGCCTGCCGCCGTCGGCCGGATCGGGTAATAGCCGGCCTCGACCCGCTCATCCTCCGGGGAATAGACCCGCGCGCCCAGATGGCGCGCCATCATCTGCCCGCCGAGGCAGATGCCCAGAAACGGCTTTTCCTCTTTCAGCGGAATGCCGATCCACTCCGTCTCCGCCTTGATGAAGGCAAGCTCGTCATTGGCGCTCATCGGCCCGCCGAAGATCACCGCCGCATCATGGGCGGACATATCGGCAGGCAGGGGATCGCCCAGCGCCGGGCGGCGGATATCGAGGTCGCAGCCGCGCCGGATCAGCGCCTGGCCGACCCGGCCGGGACTGGACCTCTCCTGATGGAGCACGATGAGAATGCGGCGACCCATGCGGGATCAAATGTGGGGCCCCGCTCCGATGGGTGCAAGGCCCCTGCCGGCCTCACATGGCGCTGATGCCGCCGTCGATCTTGATTTCCGCGCCGGTAATGAACTTCGATTCGTCCGAGGCGAGATAGAGCACGCAATAGGCGACATCGTCCGGTTCGCCGACAATGCCGAGCGGCACCTGCTTGGCGAGCTTCTTCACCAGCTCCTCCTTCGACATGCCCCTCGCCATGCCGTCGAGGATCGGCGTGTCGATGAAGGTCGGATGGATCGAGTTCGAGCGGATACGGTAGCCGCGCTTGGCGCAATGAAGCGCGACCGATTTCGACAGCAGCCAGACGCCGGCCTTCGCCGCGTTGTACGCCGCCATGTTGTGGCCCGCGATCAGCCCCGCGATCGAGGACGTATTGACGATCGAGCCGGGCGCATGGCGAACCATATAGGGGATCGCATATTTGCAGCCGAGAAAGACCGAATCGACATCGACAGCCTGCACTTTCTTGAAGGTCTCGAAATCGGTTTCCTCGACCGTCGTGCCGCCGCCGATGCCGGCATTGTTGAAAAGCACATTGATGCCGCCCATCGCCTTGTCCGCTTCGGCGAGCGCATCCTTCCAGTGGTCCTCGCGCGTGACGTCCAGGCCGACGGCAAAGGCCATGCCCGGATGTTCGGCGTTGATTTCGGCGGCGACCTCTGCCGCACCCTTCTCGTTGATATCGGCGAGCGTCACCTTCGCGCCCTCGCGCGCAAGCATGATGGCGGACGCCTTGCCGAGCCCCTGCGCGCCGCCGGTGATGAAGGCCATCTTGCCCTCGACGCGGCCTTTTCTTTCCCTTGTCATTTCTTCTCCCGCTTGCGGTTTTCAGATCCTGCGGCGCGTCAGAGCATCGCCGTATTGGTCGGCACGCCGAGCAGCAGCCGTCCCGTGAGTTCGTATGTCGCGTCCGATACCATCATGTGCTGGGTCGCCACATGCACATCGCGGAACTGGCGCTGCAGCGCGGAATTGCGATAGACGGAGCTGCCGCCCGCCAGCGTGTACATGAGGTCGACCGCCTTCGTGGCGGAGCGCACGGCATGGGTCGTCGCGATGCGAAGGTCGCGGCGATGCGCCACCGTGATCTCGCCAGTCTTCGTAGCCGCCTCCCATGCCGCATCGATCGCTTCCATGAGATAGGCCCGTCCCGAGCGCGTCAGCGCTTCCGCTTCCGATACATCGAGATGCGCCTTGGCGCGCAGCGCCAGCGGCTTCGAGGAACCTTGCGGTGTCTTGCCGCCCGCAAGGTCGATGAGGCCGTCTATCGCGCCGCGCGCAAGGCCGAGCGACACGGCGGCAATGCCGATGCCGAGCAGCCCGAAGGTCGGGAAGCAGTAGAGCGGGCGCTTGAGCGGCTTGTCGCTGACAAGGCTCACCGCGCGCGAGGCGGGCACGAAGAGGTCGTTCACCTCGAAATCCGTGCTGCCCGTGCCGCAAAGCCCGGACACATCCCATGTGTCGTGGAGATGCACCTGCCCCGCCTCGAAGATCATCATGCGGTTCTGCGGAATACCCTCGGCGGCCATTTCGGGCTTGCCGTCATCGCCGAGGATCATGGAGCCGCCGGAAATCCACTGCGCATTGCGCGAGCCCGAACCCCATTGCCAGCGGCCCGTGACGCGATAGCCGTCCACCCCGCCTTCGCTTGCCCGAACCGCCTTGCCGCGCGGTGCGAAGACGCCCGCCGTGATGGTGAGCGGATCGCCGAAAATGCGCCGGGCTTCCGATGGTTCAAGGAAGGCCGCGACAAGGCCCGAGGTTGCGCCGATAAAGACGCACCAGGCGGCCGAGCCATCGGCCTGCGCGATCCGCTCGACGACCTTCACGAGTTCGCCCGGGTGGCTTTCGAGCCCGCCATATTCCGCGGGAATGCAGAGCCGGTAGAGACCGGCTTGGGCAAACCGCGTGGCGATGTCCTGCGGCAGGAAGCGGTTTGCCTCGATTTCGGCGGCGCGCGCCGCTATCTCAGGCGCGAAAGCTTCCGCTGCCGCCAGGAGATCTGCACTCGTCTTGGCCACTGTCTGCGTTGCGGTCATGCCGCCCTCCCTTTCTTCAGGCGCCGAGCTTCAGCCGGTTCGCGATATTGTTCTTCTGCATGTTGGACGAGCCGCCGACGATGGGCAGGCTCACCGCATCGCGGGTGTAGCGCTCCATGTCCATCTGGTCGGAGAGGCCATAGGCGCCTGTGACGCGCATGCACATCTGCGTCACCTCCGCCGCGCCCTCGCAGCAGAAGAGTTTGGCCATCGACGTCTCGACCGAGCAGGGCCGCCCCTGATCGGCAAGCCAGGCGGCGCTGTAGAGCATGAGCCGCATGGCGCGCACCTTCGTCTGCGCTTCGGCGAGCGTGTGCCGTACCGCCTGATGACCGGCAATGGCGCGGCCGAACTGCACCCGGTCCTCCGAATAGGCCCATGCATCCGCAAGGGCGGCTTCGGCAAGGCCAAGCGCGCAGGCCGAAAGCTCGAGCTTTTCCACCTCGAGCGCACGGCCCGCAAGCTGGTTCCAGCCCTTGTTCCACATTGCCTCGCCACCCAGAATGTTCTCGGCGGGCACGCGCACATCCTCGAATATGACGTCCTTCGTCTCGACGCCGCGAATGCCGAGATGGCCAAGCGGCGTGATGGTGATGCCGGGAAGCTTTGGCGGGATGAGGACGATGGAGAGGTTCTTGTACTTGTCCTCCTTCGGTCCGGTGCGAAGCAGGCAGAAAATATAGTCCGCTATATGCGCGCCCGTGCACCAGCGCTTGGTGCCGTTGACGACGAGCTCGTCGCCTTCGCGCCGCGCCGTCGTCTCGACGGGTGCAAGATCGCCGCCGACATTGGGCTCGGAAAGTCCATAGGCGAAGAGAAGATTGCCCGAGGCGACTTTCGGCAAAAGCTCCTGCTTCTGCTCCTCGCTGGCGCTTTCGCCGAGATTCATGCCCGCATAGCAGACCGCCATGATGTAGGGACAGGCGACGGCGACAGAGCGCTTTGCGATCTCCTCGATCACCGCCATGGTCGCATAGATATCGACGCCTGCGCCGCCGAAGCGCTCCTCCACAGTGAGGCCCATCATGCCCATCTCGCCGAGCTTCTTCATCACCTCGGCGGGATAGATATTGCCCCGGTCCCACTCACGAGCCTTTTCGCGCGGCATTTCCGCCTCGACGAAGCGGCGTGTCGTTTCGCGCAGCATGCGCACATGTTCGGGTTCGTCGAAGTTGAGCGGCATATCCGTCATGGCGGCATCCATGTCTCAGCGCCCCGTGAAGACGGGTTTGCGCTTCTCGAGGAAGGAGCGCACCGCCTCCTTGTGATCTTCGGTCGTGAAGGTCAGCATTTCATAACCGATCGATGTGTCGAGGATCGAGTGGGCGAGCTGCTTCAGCCCGATATTGACCGACACCTTGGAATATTTGATTGCCTGGATCGCGCCGCCCGCGAGCTTGTCCGCGAAGGCTTCCACGCGGGCGTCGAGTTCGGCGTCCGGCACGACATGATTGACGAGGCCGATGCGCTCGGCTTCCGCCGCAGGCACGGGATCGCCCGTCATCAGATACTCCTTCGCCCGCGCATATCCGACAAGCTGCGGCCAGATGATCGCGCCACCATCGCCCGCAACAATGCCCGCGCGGACATGCGGATCGGCGAAGCGCGCATTGTCGCTCGCAAAGATCACATCGCACATGAGCGCGATGGTCGCGCCGAGGCCGACGGCAGGCCCGCGCACCTTCGCGATGATCGGCTTTTCGAGATCGAGCAGCGAGAAGATGATGCGCTTCGCCTCGGCCGCATCCGGCCCCTTTTCGCCCGCCTCGAAGCCGCGCTTCATCCAGTTGAGATCGCCGCCCGCCGAAAAGGCCGCGCCCTCGCCCGTCAGCACGATGATGTCGGAATGGGCGTCGTCGGCAGCATCGAGAAAGATGCGGGAGAGTTCGCGGTGCATCTCGCCATCGACCGCATTCATCAGCGCCGGATTGCTGAGCGCCAGCGTCAGCACGCGGCCCCTGCGGCTTGCCTTGATGCGCGTGTACCGGCCGAAATCGACCTCTTCTCCCATGACATCCTCCCTTGAACGCGCGGCCTTGTGATCCGGCCCTTGGACTTGATTGTGACGCGCCCTTTCCGCAAAGGAAAGAGCCCCGGCCTTGCGGTCCGGGGCTCCTGGCGAATTGAGGTGCCGGAAAGGGATCAGCTGTCGCTGTCCATATGCGTCACGCTGATGCGCGCGCCGACCTGCTCGCGGGCCTTTTCCATATCGTCCGGCATCAGCTTTGCGCCGGGCTCGCCGAACACGACGATCTGGCCTTCCGGCCCATCCGTGACGGCGGCATAGCCGAGGCGATCTGCGCGCGTGACTTCAACGAAGCTCTGGCCGTTGTCGTCGCTATAGCCGACATAGCCCTGCAGGCCGACAAGAACGATCTTGCCGCTGCCAAGCTGCACGCCGCCGGCGATCGACTTGTCGGTGCCGGTATCGACTTCGACCCAGGTCTGGCCATTGTCATAGGAGCGGAACGCATTGCCGCGCATGCCGAACACCATCACCGAGCCGTCATTCATGCCGAAGCCGCCCCAGAACGAGCCTTCATACTGCGTCTGGATGCGCTCGAAGGTGCGGCCCTTGTCGGCCGAGCGGTAGACGACGCCGAATTCCGCGGCGACATAGAGGTCGCCATTATTCGCCGAGAACAGCTTGTTCAGATGGAAATCGTCGAGCACGCCTTCGCTGAGCGAACGCTCTTCCCAGGTGTCGCCGCCATCCGTCGTTTCGACGATGAAGGAGAAGGCGCCCATCGCGAAGCCGCGGTTCTCGTCTTCGAAATAGACCGTCATGAAGGCCATTTCGGATTCGGTGTCGTTGTAGACGAGATCCCAGTTCTCGCCGCCATCGGTGGTGCGCAGAACGGTCGCATCATGGCCGACGGCAAAGCCGACCTTCTCGCCCACGAAGGTAACGCCGGTGAGCGTCGCCTGTGTCGGCACGGACTGCGCCTGACGCCAGGTGGCGCCGCGATCGTCCGAGAGAACGATGTGGCCGAATTCACCGACCGCGATGAGGCGGCCATTGGCATAGGTGGCATCGAGAAGCAGCGACTCCGCCGCGAGGTCGGACTGCATCGCATATTCGGGACCGGAATCGCCGTCTTCCTGAGCGGCAGCCGGCATCATTGCCGGACCGAAGGAAAGCGCGATCGCACCGAGCGCGGCAATAGAGACGAGGCGCAGACGCTGCGCCCAACTGGAAACGGCAGAACGATTAGACGAAGACATGAACTGAAGCTCCTGCACTCGGGCATTTCCGGCCGCTGACTGCTTGTCCGGGACCGGTATACCGGTCTCCGCCAGCCGGGCGGCACCCCCTGTTTTGGGTTTCTTGTAACGGTTTTGCGCTTTTATAGCGCATTTTTTCGGCGCCGTCTTGGCCTGCGAAAAAAGAGATTCGCAATACGGGAAATCATGGTTAAGCGGGCCGCGCCGCTCTCCGGGCGCTTCAAAAGCGAAAGGCCGGACCTGTTTCCAGGTCCGGCCTCGCCATTACCTTGGTTCCGCGATTAGCGGACGCCGAGCTGACGGATCGAGTTCGGCGTGTAGCGCGACGGATCGAGCTCGTCGGCGAAGTAGTTCACCGGGGGCTCTTCGTTCTGCAGGGCGAGGGCCAGATAGCGGCCGGCCTGCAGGTCGTACACGATTTCGCCGGCCGAACCGCAGAGCGGCACGTTGTAGCGCTGGATCTGGTGCAGTTCCTGCATGCGCCAGAGCTGGCCACGGCCGTCATAGAGCTCGGCAGACGAGATCTGCCACGCATCTTCCTCGTTGTGATAGACGCGGCGCGCATAGACGTGACGGGTGTTCGGACGAAGCTTGGCTTCGAATTCCCACACGCGGCGGGCTTCGTAACGCACCTTGTCCTGATTGATGTGAGCGGGCTGCAGATAGTCGCGATACGGCGTCGACTCACCCTCATAGGCGTTTGCCGAAACCAGACGGACATTCTTGCCGAGCACGGTCCAGTCGTAGCGGTCCGGCGCGCCGTTATAGCCGTCGAACGCGTCCGATGTCGACAGACCGTCCGAGTTCGTTCCCGGATTGTCATAGGCGATGTTCGGCGCACGGCGCACGCGGCGCGTACCCGGGCTGTACTGCCAGGCCTGCCGCGGCTGGATCTGGGCGTTCAGCGCTTCGTACACCAGGATCACGTTACCCGCGGCACGGGCCGGAGCGATCGTGTTCGCGATGTAGTAGATCGAGATGTTGTTGAGGTCTTCAGCGCGCTGGGCGGACGGGTCCGACCAGGCGAGAATGGCTTCGTCCTGCACGATCTGCAGCGTGTAGTCGCCGCCGCGCGTGACCGGCGCCGCAGCGAACTGACGGACAACCTTGAACGCCCGATAACGAAGCGCATGGTTCCAGATCATTTCCAGGCCGTTATTGGCGATCGGGAACGGCGTGCCGAAAATGGCTTCGCTGACGCCCGAGCCGCCGCCGACGAGTTCGCCGACCTGTGCGTTGCGCTTGGTCGCTTCATAATAGCGATCCGGGAAGGCGCATGTACGGCGCGTTTCGTACACGTTCATCTTGTACGTCGGGTAGGTCTGCAGCATCGCCTTGTAGCCGGGCGTGAGCAGCGCTTCGTACTGGCCCATGTTCTGCGCGGTGACCGTGTACTTGATCGGATCGCTGGCGAACGGGTTGGCAAGCTTGTCGCCGGGCTTGTAGCTGACATTGCTCGGCACGGTCTGGAGACCGCCGGTCCATGCGGGGATATCACCCTCGCCGGCCTTTTCCGAGCCCATCGGGGTCAGATCCTGACCCAGACGATTTACCTGGGCTTCCGGAACCTTGGCCAGCGCGCTTGTGGCGATTGCGCTGATCGCAAGGGCGGACACCAAAAAGGTCGTCCTTTTCATATACGTTCCCTCCACTGGATTTCTTCTCTAGGCATCCGGCGTCGATGCTTCTCGTTTTATTGCATCGCTCACCGAGGCCGGTTTCCCCGCCTTACTCGAACAGATGATAGCAAATTGCCCTCGAGGCGCAAATCGCGGCGAGCATGATTCTGTGTCTTCGAGGCCTCTATTACCCTCGTTTTTCAGGCGCTTTGCCGCTTGTTTCCATTAAATCTTTTTAATGTGACGCCATGACCGCTGCACGACAGCGAACCGGCCGACAATCAGCCTACGGATGAATAGCGACACCCGGCAGCATGGTGCGCCGCAACATCACCCGATGTCCGGCGAAAGAAAAACCCGGCAGCCGAGACCGCCGGGTTCATTTGTTTCACACGATCCAGAAGGACCGGAACGTGCCTTCGCTCAGAAAGCGTAGGAGACCGTCGCCGTCACGAAGTCCTTGTCACTGGAAAAGTTTTTGAACTCGTTACCAAAACTGTTGGTGTACTGGATATTGGCACGCCAAGTATTCTGTAGGTTGGCGTTGAGCCCGATGCTGATCGTCTTCTTGCCTTCGACGAAACCGGGGCCGACCGGACCGGCCGACACGCCGTTCACATCATGCGCCCACTGAAGAACCGGCGTGAGCGTCCAAGCCGTTCCGAAAGCATTATTGTAGTCAGCTGTTGCCGCGAGGCGGTAACCCCAGGAACTGGACGTTGCGTAAGCCAGTTTGCAATCCGGAACCAGCGGGCTGGCCGCGGCTGCACCGCAAGCCGAATCGCCGAGGATCAACGCGGCGGCCAGATCGGGATGCGTATTCGCCGACCGTGGAGCGGCCAGCCTGTTGGTGCTGTCCGAGAGATCGGGAAGATACTGAAAGCCGACATTCGCGATCAGGATCATCAAGTCCGAACCGATCAGGGACGGAAGAGCCGCCGACGGGTTGAGCGTGCTGATTGTCGCAAGCTGACCCGTTATGACATCGAACTCGTCATAGCCCCGGATCGCGTCGCCCGGCGCATAGGCGAATCCGGCATTCTGGCTTCCCTGGCTGAGACAGCCGGGCGGCGATCCCGCAAAGGAACAGGCGCCGATGGCATCCAGTTCGGCGGAATTGATTTCCACATCGCTGAGTGAAAACGGCATGTCGGGCGTAAACGCCACTTCGCCGGAAAAGGCCGACCCGCCGAAAAGCGGAATCGAGGTATTGAAGCTGGCACCGACGGTCTGGACGTCTTCGGGATACTGCATCAGGTAGTTCTTTGTTGCTGCCGTGGCGCCCACGCCCGCCGTCAGGCCCGTCAACCCGCCAAGCGCCGGAACCGGAAGTGTCGCGCAGCCGAGGAATGTCGCTGTCCCTGGACTGCTGCCCGGCAACCCCGCAAGGGTGCCGCAAAAAGATGCCAGGTCGGCAGACGGTGCGCCGAGAATACCTGCCGTCGCGGCGCCGAAATCGCCCAGCGTGAACGTGCCGACCGGCACGACCAGGCTCTGCTGCGTGAAATACAGACCGAGATCGGTGCCCGCTCCGAGGTTTTCAGCGTAATGCTTGATCGCCACGCCGAAGGTGCCCGTATCGTCGCCCTCCTCGGACGCAATCCGGGGAATCAGGACGGGGCCCGGATATTCTGCGCCGGTCATGACGTATTGACCGCCTTCGCAAGCGGCGTCGGTGGTGCTGAAGAAGGTGCCGCAGGCGTCCAGTTGCGTTTTCTGCCACCCGAACTGCCAGAAAGCCTCGACCGTTACGCTGCCCGGCAGACCGATGGACGCGAACACGGAAGGCGTAGGCATCAGCGCCTCCTTCAGTTCCGAACCGGGCGTGCGGATGGCCGTCACGTCGATCGGCAGAAAGGAATTGATACCGCCCTGAATGAAGAGGCTTTCACCCCAGTTCACAACCTGCTTGCCGACGCGGACATTCAAGGGCATGCCCGAAACGTCGAAATTCCCGTACACGAAAGCATCGAGAATATCGAATCTTCTCCCACCGAAATCCCGCGCCTGGTCGCCGCGCGCAGCATCGACGAGGGGACGGCTGCCGAACCGGTTGTTCCTTGTACCGAGTTCTTCATTCACCCAGTAATCGTAGAACGCCTTGGTGCGGACGAATGCGCCGTAATTCCTCCACTGGAGATCGAAGTCGGTCGTGATCTTGACGCTTGTGGTGTAAGGATCCCACTGATCGGTATTGACGTTGCCGTCATCGTCATTGATGCCCATTCCGGCGCCGTTTCCGGCAGAACAGCCTCCATTCGGCTTCGAAACGAGCGTACAATCCTGTTTGGAGGTCCGGAACCCGGCGCCGACCGAAACCAGATTGTCTATCTGGAGATTCGCCTCCCCGAACTTGAAATCGATGGCCTGCGCGGCGCCGGCGGTCAGCATCATTGCCACACCCGTCATGCCGCCCAAAAACACTTTTTGGGCAATTCTTCTTTTCATGGAGCGATCCTCCTCGATACTCGATGGCTTCACTAACTTTGCAGCCTGGCCGGGAGGAGGAATCGGAAAGCATTTCGACTGTTCCCCCCGGCCAGTCAGCATCCCTCACCGCCTAGCCGACATTTATTGCGGGTTTGAGTCAAGACCGTGCGCTGTCGTTGCCTCACACCGTCGCAACATTGCGCGGCTGTATGGCATTTATGACACGGCTGTAATGCGTTACGGAACCTGGATGCATTTTGCCATTAATATTGTCGCACCGCACACTGATTATGTGCACCGCAATAATTCCGCATCCGAATCAGTTGCCGGGTACAGTCTTTTGATGGTTCGATCCGGAGCCCATCTATAACTCCACTATGTCATCCCGGGGCTTGTCCCCGGGACCCAATCCACTTCGATGCGAGCGGATGAGCTACTTCGTTTACATCCTCGCCAGCCGCAAGCACGGGACGCTCTATATCGGCGTTACGAACGACCTCGCCCGCCGCGTATGGGAGCATCGTGAAGGCATCGGCTCCAAATTCACGAAGAAATATCGCATCCATCGGCTTGTATACGCCGAGCCTTACGACGAGATCGAGCGAGCCATTCAGCGCGAGAAAACGATGAAGGAATGGCCACGCGCGTGGAAGATTCGCACGATTGAGCGCGACAACCCCGAGTGGGACGACCTCTACGACAAACTGAATGGTTAGGCGAGTGGGCCCCGGCAACGAGTGCCGGGGTGACAATGTGTTTTTGATCGAGACCGGCAAGGACGGAAAGAGCGAGCGCCCTCAATGCCCGCTGTGGCCGGCGGCGCGGACCGGGGCCTCGATCACGATTTCGCCGGCCTTTTCAAAGACAAGCGTCAGCGGCACCGAAGCGCCTTCCTCGAGCGGTCCGGCAAGGCCGATCAGCATGATGTGCTTGCCGCCGGGCGCGAGTTCGACGCGCTCACCGGCCGCAACAGGCAGATTGTCGAGTTTTCGCATCCGCATGACCATGTCTTCCATCGTCATGTCGTGGATCTCGACCCGTTCGGCCACCGGCGACCGCGCCTCGATCAGCGTGTCAGCCTCACTGCCCTTGTTTTCGACGGTGAGATAGGCGGCGCCGGTGCGCGTGGCGCTGGCCCGCGCCCATGCATCAGCGATCTCGAGCCCGCCCGCCTCCGCCGAAGGCTCGCCGCAGGCAGCAAGCATGGGCGCAATCAGGGCAACGGACAGAAGAAAGCGGCGGAACATGGGAAGGCCTCGCAAGGGGTGAACGCTGACGCGCACCATAGCGCGCCCGCAACATGCTGCATATGCCGCTTCGATTTTCGCCATCGGTATATCATTCGGTGTCATCCCGGGGCTTGTCCCCGGGACCCAATCCACGTCGACGCGGGCAGATGAGCTACTTCGTTTACATCCTCGCCAGCCGCAAGCATGGGACGCTCTATATCGGCGTTACGAACGACCTCGCCCGCCGTGTCTGGGAGCATCGTGAAGGCATCGGATCCAAATTCACGAAGAAGTATCGCGTCCATCGGCTCGTTTACGCAGAGCCTTACGACGAGATCGAGCGCGACAATCCCGAGTGGGACGACCTCTACGACAAACTGAACGGCTAGGCGAGTGGGCCCCGGCAACAAGTGCCGGGGTGACATTCAATTGATCTATTGATGGTCGGAAATTCCTCAGCCCTGATGGCGCTCGCGGCCCGAATGGCGCCAGCGCGAGACGATCGCCTCGAGCCCGGCGCGGTCGAGATTGGGCTTGCTCCAGGACTGCGAGAAGCCGGCATTGTGGTTCCGCGGCACGCCCCTGGTCGCGATGTCGGCAAACTTGATCCGCATCGGCATGGCAACACCCTGCCCGAGCACGACCGCTTCGCGGTCGCCGAGAAGCGGCAGGAAGTCGAGGAGGTCGAGCGCGCCGTCATGCGTGTTGGCGCGCATCACCTGCTGGTCGCGCTCCGTTGAAAGCCGCATGGCGACGACGGTACTGCACTGGGAGAGGATCGTCGCATCGAGTTCGGAAGGCCGCTGCGTGACGAGCGCAAGCGAGAGCCCGTACTTCCGGCCCTCCTTCGCAATGCGCGACAGCGCCTGCCGCGTCGGCTCGAAACCGTTGCCCGACGCCGGCGCATAGCGATGCGCCTCCTCGCAGACGAGAAGCATCGGCAAGCCGCCCTTGCTCCACACCGCAAGATCGAAGGCGAGCCGCGAGATCACCGAGATCACCACGTCGAGAATTTCCGGCGGCACGGTGGAAAGATCGATCACGGTGATCGGCCGCCCGTCATTCGGCACACGGAACAAACGGCCGAGAATGTCGGTCATCGTGTCCTGAACCGTCAGGCTGCCGAACATGAAGGAATAGCGCTGATCGCTGGCGAGCGTTTCGATGCGGCTCTTCAGGCGGCGATAGGGCAGCGTCGCCTGCGTGCGGTCGAGCTTGCCGAGCTGATCGTCGAGAAAGGAAAGCACGTCGGAAAGCCGGAACGGTGTCGGCGCGTCGACGCTCATGCCGCCGGCATCGCCCGGACGGCGGGAGAGCTGCCGGTTCGAAGAAGCGTCGGAGTATCGCCGCTTCGCCGCCACCACGGCGTCGGACAGGATTTCGACTTCCGCATCGTGATGCACGTCGCCGCTCGTCAGCGCCGCCGAAAGCTCCTGGAAGTTCAGCAGCCAGAACGGCAGATGCAGATTGGCCGGGTCGATCAGTTCTGCGCGTTCGCCGAATGCTGTCGGATATTCATTATGCACGTCGAGCATGACGATATGCGCATGGGCATGGGCATCGAGCACGCGCTGCAGGATCGCCGTCAGCGCACAGGACTTGCCGCAGCCCGTCGTGCCGACGACCGCGAAATGCTTGGAAAGAAGATCGTCCACAATGAAGCGCGCAGGCACGTCCGGGTCCTGATAGAGCGCTCCGACTTCGACGGTCGCGACATTGGGCTGCGTATAGACGCGTGTGAGATCGTGCCGGTCGGCAAGCAGCACGCCATCGCCGATGGCAGGCAGATGCGACACGCCGCGCCGGAAGGTGAGCCGGCCGCTTGCGGGATCGTCGACCACCTCGCCCGCGAGATTGAGTTCGACAAGACGGATGTCTTCCGCGCTGCCGCCGCTTGCGGGCGCAGGCGCGCTGACTGCCGACACGAGGCCGATCACGGCGGTTTCGGGCGTCGGTATCTTGACGAGCTGGCCGATCTCGACTCGGTGAAAGCCGGCATCCGCGCCATTGTCCCTTTCGAGCACGGCAATCGCCTGCGAACCCGACACCGATACGATATGCGCAATGCGCTTCGGCGGCGCGGCGGGCATCCCGCGCCGTTCGATAACGGGCGGCGCCTCCGGTTCGGTGGTGCCTGCCGTCATCGCTGTGGTGAGCGGTGTACTCATGATCTGTCGCCCCGGTGAGACGAACCGGTCGCGCCGGGCCTTGCCGGCGGCAGGGTGAAGAACACGGTCGTGCCCCTGCCCGGTTCGCTGTGAATCTGGAATTCGCCGCCATGGAGCTTCGTCAGCGCCGCGGCGATCGGCAGGCCGAGGCCCGTCCCTTCATGTCCGCGCGCATAGCTCGACTGCACCTGGCCGAACGGCGTCATGGCATAATCGATCTGTTCCTTCGTCATGCCGATACCGGTATCGGCGACGGCAATGGTCGCGCCGCCATCCGGCGTCCGCGTTGCGACGAGAACGATGCGGCCGCCCTCGCCGGTGAACTTGTGCGCATTGGACAGAAGATTGATCAGCACCTGCTTGATGCGGCGCACATCGACCGGCACGACCGGCAGCACCTGATCGGCCTTCACCTCCAGCACCTGCCGCTTGTCGCGGATGCGCGGCTCGATCAGCACCGTGCAGGCCTCGATCAGATCGCGCAGGTCATATTCCTCGCGCGAAAGCTGAAACGTGCCGCTCTCGATTTTCGAAATGTCGAGAATGTCGGAGATGATGTTGAGGAGATGGCGGCCGGCGCCTGCAATATGTTCGGCATATTCGACCGTCTTGTCGGACGGTTTGCCGCTTGCGGCAATGTGCTGGATGAATTCCGAAAAGCCGATAATCGCGTTCAGCGGCGTTCTGAGCTCATGGCTCATATTGGCGAGGAACTCGGACTTGGTGCGGCTCGCCATGTCGGATTCGATCTTGGCGGACCGCAATGCGGCTTCCGACTGCCGGCGCGACATCAGCTCGCCCAGATTGGTCGAGTAGTCCGCCAGAAGCGACTTGCGGCGGCTGCGCGCTGAATGTCTCTGCCCGAGCATCGGAATTTGCGGTCTTTCTGCCAGTTTGCTGACGGAAGATAGCCGCCGCTTCCTTGAGGGCAGGTAAACGCGCCGTTAGGGAAATTCACCGTTTCGTTTAGTGATTTCGGGCTCAGCCGATCGCCGATTCATTGGTTTCGCCGGTGCGGATACGCACCACCTGCTCGAGCGGCTGGACGAAGATCTTGCCGTCGCCGGTCTTTCCGGTCTGGGCGGCCCGCTCGATCTCGCGCACCGCCTTTTCCACGAGGTCCGCGCTCACCGCGACGTCGATCCGCACTTTCGGCACTTCCATGACGCGATATTCGGCGCCCCTGTAGATTTCCGGATGGCCGCGCTGGCGCCCGAATCCCTGCACCTGGGTGACGGTGATGCCCTCGATGCCGATGGCGACCAGCGCATCGCGCAATTCCTCGTATTTGTGGGGCCGGATAATCGCCGTGATCATGCGCATCGGATAGCTCTTTTCATATTCGAGACCGTGAAGGACGAGGCGGCGGATTGCCTCCGAGCGGGAGGGAAGATCGGCCTGCTCGCGGCGCCAGCGGTCCACCAGATTGTTGAACTCGACCGAAGCCACGAGCTGAATTCGCTGGTCAAGTTTCTCCATATTCAACCCCCTACTCGACACCGCCCGGCCGCCGCCCAGCGCCCCCGGACCTGCGCAGGCAGCCGAAAAGCGGCAGAAAACCGAAGAATTTTGCTCTTTGTATCAGCCGCCGGAACCACTGTCCAAAGAATGTGTAACTGTTCCGTTTATACATGTTGACAAACTTACACATCTTACGCATATTGAGCATCAAGAGACGGGCAAGGACACCAGCCATGGACAGGACAAGGAACAGGACCATGATCGATCTCACCTACAGGGGCGCCCATCATGAAGGCGGCCACCACGAAGCCCCCGCAAAGGACACGATCCTCAGCTATCGCGGCGCGAGCCATCGCTCCGCCGATGCCCCGAAGGGCAAGCCGCAGGCAAGCCGCACCGGTTTGCGCTATCGCGGTGCGCCGCAGCGCTAGAGCGTTTCCAGGCGAAGTGATGCCGGCGCGCCATCGGCAAACACGCCAAGGCTCTAAGGGCGGCCCGCCGCCACCGCCGGCTGAGGGTTGCCTTCCCCAGCACGAAAAAAGGCGGCGGACCTTCCAAAGGCGAAAGGCCGTACCCTCCGCGGGGCACGGCCTTTCCGTTTTGAGCATGGTCCGGCGGGGCCTTCAGACGACCCGGAAATTCCTGAACTGCCAGGGGTCGTTCTCGTCGATGTCTTCCGGGAAGAGCAGGCCCCGGTCGAGCAGCGGCGTCCAGTCGCTATAGGCGCCAACCATCTTTCCGAGATAGGGCCGGGCGATGTCGAGAATGCGCTCGAAATCCATGTCTTCCGGCTCCGTCACCCAGCGGTCCGGATTCTCGAGCGCCCAGACGATGCCGGAAAGCACCGCCACCGTGACCTGCAGGCTCGTCGCATTGTTGTGCGGGGCGCAGGCCCGCGCCTCCTCGATGGTGAGCTGCGAGCCATACCAGTAGGCGCCTTTTGCATGCCCCATCAGCAGCACGCCGAGCTCGTCCATGCCCTCGGAGATTTCATCCATCATCAGGCGCTTCTGGCTCTGCGCCTTCCAGTTCTTGCCCGCCAGTTCATGCAGCGACAGCACGGCGACATGGCAGGGATGATAGGCGTAATGCACGGTCGGCCGGTATTTCGCCTCGCCGCCCTCCATCACCGTCAGATAGTCGGCCAGAGAAATCGACTCGCCATGCGTGATGAGCCAGCCATGATAGGGGCCCTCATTCGGCGTCCAGCTTCTGACCCGCGTCGAGGCGCCGGGCCGCGTCAGATAGATCGCGCATCGCGAACCTTCCGCATGCCCCTGCCCGTCCGGCGGCATCTGCCGCTCATGCGTGCCCCAGCCAAGCTCCGCCGGCTGGCAGCCCTCGCCGACGAACCCGTCGACCGACCATGTATTCACGAACTCGCCGATCGCTTTCGGGATGGGCGAAACCTGCGTGTCGCGCTCGGCGATATGAATGACCTTGATGCCGAGCCGCGCGGCGAGCGATGCCCATTCGGCGCGGGTCTTCGGCACTTCGACCTTCACACCCGTATCGCGCGCGATGTCGATCATCGCCTGCTTCACGAAATGCGAGACGAGGCCCGGATTTGCGCCATGCGTAAGCACCGCCGTCGGCCCGCCTTCATATTTCCGCTTCAGCGCCAGCGCCGCCTCGCGCAGCGCATAGTTCGAGCGCTGCGACGGCGAACGCTTTGTGTCGGTATATTGCCCGCTCCAGGGCTCGATGCAGGTATCGATGTAAAGCGCGCCCTTGGAGCGGCAGAACTCGACCAGCGCAAGGCTCGACACATCGACCGAGAGATTGACGAGAAAATCGCCCTCGCCGAGAAGCGGGTCGAGAACCGAGAGGTAATTGCCCTGCCGCAGCGGCGTCACCGTGAAGGAGACGCCATAGTCTTCCGCTTCCTCGCGGCCCGTCTCGTCGGCGGTGACGATCGATATCTGCGACGGGGCAATGTCGATATGACGCAGGATGAGCGGCAGAACACCCTGCCCGATACTGCCGAAGCCGACCATCACCATGCGGCCATTGAAGCCTGCGAGCTTGCCTGACGGAATATCGCTCATCGGAAAACCTCACCTCGCAACGCGGAGACGCCGGCCAGCAGGGAACGCCCCTGGCCCGCGCGGACTTTAGGGTCCGCTGCGGCGCGATACCAGCATACTTCTCATGTCATGGCTTGAAAGTGGTGCCGCTTGGGTGACTCGAACACCCGACCCCCTCATTACGAATGAGGTGCTCTACCAACTGAGCTAAAGCGGCGCCGGGACGGGCTGCAATGCGCCTGTCCGCAAGGGCCCCTCAGATACCCCGCCCCGATGCCTTTGGCAACAGGGAGATAGAGGCGAAATCCGCCGGAGCGCCCTATTCGGACCCCGCCTCGCCCGCCGCCTCGCCGGAAGTCTCCCCGGGGGCGGCCCCGTCAGGGGCCTGCCCGGCAGGCGCGGCCTCCTCCGCGGCCACGGGCGCGAGCGCCCGGCCCAGGAAGGCGGCAACATCGGCCGCGCTCCTTTCCGGCACTTCCTCCATCGGCACATGGCCGACATTCTCGTAGATCACGAGTTCGGCCTGCGGGATGCGCGCCTTGAACTCATGCGCGGCAGACACCGGGATCAGCCCGTCCTTGTCGCCCCACATGATGAGGGTCGGCGCCGCGATTTCGCCGAGCCGGGCGGCAAAGGCCTCGTCGTTCCGGTTTGCATATTGCGAGAAACGGATGCGCGTCGCATCGCGATTGCCCTCATGGAGGCTCAGGTCGAAATAGCGCGCGACCATCTCGTCCGTCACCTTCGACTGGTCGACAAAGACCTTCTGCAAGCCTTCCTCGACCATCGAGCGCGGCAGCACATATCGCATCACCTTGCTGATGACCGGCATGCTGGCGACACGGAAGGCGAGCGGCACGTCGTCATCGTCCCGCGCCACCGGAATGCCCGCCGAATTCACCAGCAGCAGCGCGGAGACGCGCTCGGGGTGTTCGAGCGCGATCATCGCCGAGACGCCGCCGCCCATCGAGTTGCCGCCGACCGCGAACCGCTCGATGCCGAGCGTATCCATGACCTCGATCACGAAGGCCGCCATTGCCTCGCGCGAATAATCGTCGCCGGGCACCCGCCCCGTAAGCCCGTGCCCCGGCAGGTCCATGCTGACGATCCGGTATGTACCGCCGAGTTCCGCAACCCAGGGCTCCCATGTATGGAGCGAGGCATTGGAGCCGTGGATAAGCACCAGCACCGGCCCGTCCGCATTGCCCTCGTCGCGGATATGCGCGCTGGCACCCGAGGGGAGCGTCGCGAATTGCGAGGCGCCGCCCGCATATTTCCCGACAAGCTGTTCGCGCGGCAGATCGAACTGCACCACCGATATGAAGATCACGGCAAGGGCGAGCACGATCAGCGTCGCCGTTCCCGCCAGAATGCGTTTTACCATTTGCGTTCCCCCCGGGCCTCGCTGCCCGCATCATCGTCAGGCCCCGGATCATCGGGGAGCGGCGGGCGGATTACAAGCGCCTCGCCAGGCTTCTCGGCACTTGCATCCGCTTCCGGCGCGGCGTCGTCCTCCGCTGCCGCAAGCGGCGCCGGCATGGGTGCGGCGCCTGCCCCGGCAGCAAGCGTGCCGGCCGGCGTGCTTGCCGCTGCCGACCAGCTGAGACCGTCGAACTCGCCCGTTGCCGGGTTGATCGGCGACCAGCGATGCGCCCTGTAGCCGGTCCCGGTCCATTGCGGGTCTTCCGGCGCATGAAGCGCGCGGGTGAGCCAGCCCCGCGCCGCGCCCCGGTCGCCGAACTCGCCTTCCTCGATCTCCGCCATCAATTCGCAGATGCGTTGCGTCGCCGCTT
>JAJLKS010000021.1:0-2577 GCA_033838765.1 Alphaproteobacteria bacterium | reverse complement strand
TGTGGCCCGGCGCGTCGATGATCGTGTAGTCGCGCGCATCCGTCTTGAACCAGATCTGGCTCGTGTCGATCGTGATGCCCTGATCGCGCTCGGCCTGCAGCGCATCCATGAGAAACGCCCATTCGAAGGGCACGCCGCGCTTTTCGCACACGGCCTTGATGGCTTCATATTTTCCATCGGGCAGCGAGCCCGTGTCATGGAACATGCGGCCGACAAGCGTTGACTTGCCGTGGTCCACATGACCGACGATGACGATGCGCAGCAGGTCGCGCATGGAGGCAGGGTTCTGGTTCACGGCGGCGAGCTTCACCTTGGCTTCGGACATGATTGAATTTCCTCAGAGATAGCCGTCGGCGCGAAGACGCTCGAACGCATCTTCTGCTTCATGGTCCATGGCGCGGCCGGAACGCTCGGCGATCTTGGTCGTCCGCAGTTCCTCGATGATTTCTTCGATGGTCGTCGCCGTGCTCGCCACCGGGAAGGTGATGTCCTTGTCGCCCAGCGAGCGATAGCGCTTTCCGTCCTTGGCGAAATAGAGCGGAATGGTCGGAATCTGTTCGCGCAGCGTGTAGAGCCAGATGTCGATTTCCGTCCAGTGCAGCAGCGGATGAACGCGAATATGCGTACCCGGCGGGAAGTCGGTCTTGAACTGGTCCCAGAACTCCGGCGGCTGGTCGCGGAAGTCCCACTGGCCGGTCGCGCCGCGAGGGCTGAAGACGCGCTCCTTCGCGCGGGTCGCTTCCTCGTCGCGCCGGATGCCCGCGAACAGCGCATTGAACTTGTATTTTTCGATGGCCTTCTTGAGGCCGGCCGTCTTGCGCGCGGCGGAACGCGCGGCGGGCGGCAGCGTGTCGTCGATTTCCTCGATCGGCGGGCAAAGCTCGCGCAGGAAGTTCAGGTTCCACTCTTTCGCGTAGCGATCGCGGAACTCGTACATTTCCGGGAATTTCTTTTCGGTGTCGACATGCATCACCGGAAAAGGCACATGGCCGAAGAAGGCCTTGCGGGCGAGCCACACCATCACGTTGGAGTCCTTCCCCAACGACCAGAGCATGGCGATGTTCTCGATCCGGTTGAACGCCTCGCGGAAAATGAAAATGCTCTGGCTTTCGAGCTGGTCCAGACGATCCATGGCTGCCTTCCTGGGGAGCGCCGCTCCCGGCATAAATCACATCAAAATATCGGGGTTCAATCCGTAACCCCGAATACGATTGTGATTTAATCCGCTCAAAGCCGTTTTACAAGCACGAAGTAGCCGGAACCGTCCGGAATTTTGATACGTCAGCGGCCCCTTCCGCCACCCTGCTTGCCCGACGGGTTTGCCGGGCACCGCGCGGCGGGAACTTTCCTGTCGGCAGCCCTTTTCACTGGACGAAACCGCGCCACCGCCGGAAGCATTCGGCCATTGGCGCCGCGCCTGCCATTGTCTTCCAGCATTGAGACCACCCGGCTGATCTGGGCGCTCATAACGCGCTCGGACTGGGCGGCCTCACGGGCACGGATCGAGCGCATATAGGCGATCTGCACCGCGCTGAGCATAAACACCAGAAACAAAAGCCCGGCGACAATGATCTGTGTCTCCAGGGTCAGACTCCCGAGGAGTTCGGCAACCGACATGATTTTCCCCATTCCTTGCCCGGCGCGAAGTTCTCGCGCGCCACTTTGACCGAAACCTTATGCAGTTTTCGGGCCTTTGCCAGTGCAGCGATACATCATTGCAAATTGAATTGAAGCAATGGGACGGACGCTGCGGAAAGAGGCATTCTGATCGAAAAATAGGCAGCACAGATTCAATTCAACGCTTTTGCAGCATGAACGCCTTGTGTATGTAGGCCCGCACGATAAGTGGGCCCGCACAATAATAAGAGGGGACTAGGCCTGTCATGGAAGCGATCGAAAGCCTGATCGCCGGATACCGCGATTTCCGCGCCGGCATGTACAGGCAGAACGAGGAGCGCTATCGGGCGCTTGCGGCCAGGCGGCAGCAGCCCAAGGCCCTCATCATCGCCTGCTGCGACAGCCGGACAGATCCGGCGATGGTTTTCCAGGCCGACCCCGGCGAACTTTTCGTCGTGCGCAACGTCGCCAATCTCGTGCCGCCCTATGAGCCCGACAGCCATTATCATGGCACAAGCGCGGCGCTGGAATTCGGCGTAAAGGCGCTGGAAATAAAAGACATCATCGTCATGGGCCATGCGGGCTGCGGCGGCATCGAAGCGCTCTATGACGATTGCTGCGGCAAGGCTGCGAGCGGCGATTTTATTCCGAGCTGGATTTCACTGGCCGAGCCCGTCGCGAAGAAGATGCTGGAACAGAACGGCGGCCTCGATCGTGCGGCGGCATTGCGCAAGCTGGAGCAGGAAGCCGTCGTCGCCTCTCTTGACCGGCTTCGTACCTTCCCCTTCATCAAGGAGCGCGAGGACACGGGGACGCTCCGGCTGCATGGCTGGTTCTATGGAATTGGAACCGGGCTCCTGTCGATCTTCGACCCGCATACAGACAGCTTCTCGGACACCACCGGCTGACGGACAGCGCGCCCAAAAGTCTCAAGAGCAACGCGCCGGTCTGTCCGTGGCG
>JAJLKS010000020.1:0-3893 GCA_033838765.1 Alphaproteobacteria bacterium | reverse complement strand
GGAAGAAGTCTAAGGCTCATTGGCGCTTGTGCTCAAGCGAGGGGAAAACCGACCGCCGCTTCGAGCTCGTGCAGCGCCTGTTCCGGCGAGACGACCTTGATCGTCGTCATGCCGAGCGCCCTGGCGGGTTTCAGGTTGATGCCGAGATCGTCGAGATAGACGCTTGCCGCAGCGGAAACGCCAAGCGCCTCGCACGCCATCTGATAGATGCGCGGATCGGGCTTGCGGATGCCGACCTTGGAACTCTCGATCACATGGTCGAAAAGCGACATGACTTCGGCAACGGCGGCTGCTTTCGCGGCGCTGCGCGCCATGCCGGCGCCTTCGCCCGCGGATACGTTGTTGGTGATACAGCCGACCTTTGCGCGCTCCTTGCAGCGCTTCAGCGCCGTCACCATTTCGGGCCTTATGTCGCCCGACAGAAGCTCGATGATGTCGCGGCCTGGAATACGGCTGCCCTTCGCGGCGGATTCTTCTGCGAAAAGCCTGTCGAATTCGTCGAGCGAACATTCGCTGCGTTCGAACAGCGCCCAGGCATTGGTGTTGGGATTGGTCGCGTTGATGCCGCGAATGAAGTCGGCCGGCAGGCCCTTCTCGCGCTCATACCGGTTGAACGCCTCGAAGGGGCTCGATGTCAGCACCCCGCCGAAATCCCAGATGACAGCTTCGACCATGTCAGTTCCTCGCCTTGCGAAATGTCGTTTGGCGGAAACCTACACGCCTGGAGGGAAAAGAGCCAAGCCGCGTCAGCGCGCCTTGACCATGCAGTCCTGACCGGCCGCCTTGAGCTTCTCGCAAGCTGAAATGGCAGCCGCCCTGGTCTCGAAACCGGCTGCGCGGATACGGTAGAAGATGCCATTCGCGCCGAGATCAGCGCGCTCGATATCGAGCGCATGCCCGCCAAGGATCGCGCCATGCTTGGCCTGCAGGGCGGCCCAGGCATCTGCGGCGCCCGCTTCCTCGCGCAGCGCCACGATCTGGACGACGAAGGCACCGCCGCTGGCGGGTTCCGCAGCAGCGGCAGGTGCGGCGGCTTCGGCTGCCGCAACCGGTGCTTCGGCTGCGGGGGCGGATGCCGGCTCCTGCGCGGTCGCTGCGGGCGGGACGATGGAAGCGGGCGCAGCAGACGTTGCCGGTTCGGCTTCCGCTGTGGCTTGCCCAGTGACTTCAACCGGCGTGTCAGCGGTAGCTTCAGCTTCAGTTTGCGTTCCTGTCCCGGCGATCTGCCCGTCCACTTCGCCCTGTGCGGCACCGGCGTCTTGCGCAGCCTCGATGGTGGGCTCCTCAGGAGCCGCAGGCGCCTCGGCGCTGGCTGCTTCCTCCGGCGCCTGTTCGGGCGCGGCCGTCAGCTCCGGTGAAACCGGGGCAACGCCGCCGCCCTCATTCAGCGAAAACGCGACAAGGACACCCACGAGAAGCGCAAGCCCCACAAAGGCGCCGGCGATCAGGCGTCCGCGCCCGCCGCCGCTTTCCTCCTCGGGCGTATAGATGATCTCGGGTTCGGGCGGACTTGGCCGCTCTTCTTCGTCCGATCCGTGCATATCCGGCCTCTCGGTGGCAGCGCTGGCATAAAGCGCCGGGGACGGGCCTTCATCGGTGCCGATTCCGCTCAGGCCGGGCTGCCGCCCGGGTGAGAGCGTCACCCGCGAAACCGGGTCCACAGAGGAAGGCTCTGCTTCACCCTTGCGCGCCAGAAGGTCACTCGTCAATGAGGCAGGCTTCTTGGACATCAGGCAGCGCCCCTCAACACCTCGTCCGGGGTCTTGGCAGGGCTGCCCGCTGCAAAGGAACCGGAGGCAAGCGGCGAGGTTTCGCGGCCTTTCAGCCTGTCGTCGAGGAAGCTCCACAATTCGGAGATTTCCTCGGGAGATTTGGTGCCGGAGCCGATCTCCATGACGGTCCGGCCATCGATCATGCTGGAGGCGAAATCGATTCGCTGATGCAGGATCGAGGGGGCGACGGCGCCATGATGGGAAAGAGCGATGACCGCCTCGGTGGTGATGCGGGCCCGTGGCGCGGCGCCATTGACGGCAAAAACCAGCGGCTTGCCGATTTCCTCGCACAGACGCACCGTGGCGCCCGCCGCGCGCAGGTCATGCGGGCTCGGGCGCGTGGGAATGACGACGAGGTCGGACTGGCCGATCACATTGCCGATGGTCGAGGTAATGGCGGGCGGCGTGTCGATGATGACGAGCCTCACCCCGCCATCCTTCAGCCGGGCCAGATCGGCCTCGAGCCCCTCACTGGAAGCGCGGACGAAGAAGGGCCGCTCGGCCTCGCGCGCATTCCACCACTGGGAAAGAGACCCCTGCGGGTCCGTATCGATCAGGGCAACGGGCCCTGCGCCCCGGAGTTCGGCTTCGACGGCAATATGGCCGGCGAGCGTGGTTTTACCGGAGCCACCCTTCTGGGACGCAAACGCGATGACATGCATGGCTTATTCCCGATGACCGGCCGCCCGCTCAAATCCTTTGATCGCGGCCCTGAAAATGTGACGCGCCAGCCACGACCCGGGAAAGAGCTTTCGCGCTCCCGCGACCCGCCGGCATGTGCGTGATCGAATATCGAAAAGGCCGAATCAGCCCCCGCAGCGAGAGTAATGGCTGACCCATTCCGGCTCAACATGTGGCAGAGAAAAATGACGATGCCACTATAAAATGTGTTGGCAGGGACACATGGCGCGGCGGTCGAAGCCTCAGCTCCGGCCTGCCTCTGCCACGATTTTCACCATTGCGCCTGTCAGACGTGCAAGTTCGTCCGGCTGAATGACGAGCGGCGGCGTGGTGTAGACGATATTGCCGAAAGGCCGGATCCAGACGCCTTCCTCAACGAAACGCTGTTTGAGGAAATTGAGGTCGCTCATCTTTTCGAGTTCGATCACGCCGATCGCGCCTTTCACGCGCACATCCCGCACGCCTGCGAGGCTGCGCACCGGCTCGAGCTCGCGCCGGAGCTGGGCCGAAATCGCCTCGGCCTGCTCGAGCCGCGGTTCCCGTTCGAAAAGATCGAGCGAGGCATTGGCCGCCGCGCAGGCAAGCGGATTGCCCGTATAGGTCGGCCCGTGCATCAGGGCCTTTCCCGCCTCTTCGCCAAGGAACGCTTCGAACACTTCCGAGCGCGCGATCGTTGCCGCCAGCGCCATGGTGCCGCCCGTCAGCGCCTTCGACAGGGTCACGATGTCGGGCACGATTCCCGCCTGCTCGCAGGCGAACATGCTGCCTGTGCGGCCGAATCCGGTGAAGATTTCATCGAGGATCAGCAGCACATCATGCTTGTCGCATAGCGCGCGCAGCGCCTTCAGCACGTCCGGGCCGTGAAAGCGCATGCCGCCCGCACCCTGCACCAGCGGTTCGGTGACGACCGCCGCGATTTCATGCGCATGGGATGCGAGAAAGGCATCGAGTGCGGCTGTCTTTTCCTCATCCACCGGAAGCTCGCAGATGAACTGCTCCGCGATCGCTCCCTTGAAGAGCGTGTGCATGCCTTCGTCCGGGTCGCAGACCGACATGGTGGCGAGCGTGTCGCCGTGATAGCCGCCCTTGAAGGAGACGAAGCGGGTGCGGCCGCGTTTTCCGTTGTTGATCCAGTATTGCACCGCGATCTTCATCGCGATCTCGACGGAGACGGAGCCAGACTCCGAAAAGAAGACATGGGCAAGGTCGCCCGGCAGCTTTTCGGAAAGCCGCGCGGCAAGCCGGCACGCCGGTTCATGCGCGAGCCCGCCCAGCATCACATGCGGCATCTTCTCGAGTTGCCTGATGACGGCTTCGCGGATATGCGGGTGGTTGTAGCCATGTGCCGCCGTCCACCAGGACGAGATGCCGTCGATGAGCTCGCGTCCGTCCGACAGCGTCAGGCGCACACCGTCGGTTTTCACCACGGGCAGTGCCATC
>JAJLKS010000019.1:0-27219 GCA_033838765.1 Alphaproteobacteria bacterium | reverse complement strand
GACTCGTCACGGTGAATGCGATGGGCAGCATACCCAGCATGTTCGCGAAGAAGATGAACATGAAGAGCGAAAAGATGAAGGGGAAGAAGCGCATCGCGTCATGGCCCGCATTGTCGCGCACCATGTCGGCGAGGAAGGTGTAGAAACCTTCGACCACCGATTGCATCCGCCCCGGCACCATCGAGCCCTTGCCCATGCCAAGCGTGGTGAAGAGGGTGATGACGGCGACCGTCACAACCATCCAGAGGCTGGCATTGGTGAAGGAGGCATCGAGGCCGCCGATATTGAGGGGAATGAGGGGCTGCACAACGAACTGGTGCAGGGGATCGACGGGAAAACCGCCAGCTTGTTCGGCGCCTGTTGCCACGGTATTGCCTCAGCCTCAGTTCTTGTCGCCGGATTTTTTCCCGGCCGTTGCGTCGCCGGGCGCTTGCCCGGATGATTCCTCGCCGGGCGCTCGCCCGGATGATTCCTTTGTCGTCTTCGCCGCCGTCGCATTCATCGCCTGCGTCGAGCGAAGCACGTTCTTTACACCTGCCACCGTTCCAAGCCCGGTGAAGATCACCAGGAAGATCGGCAGAGTGCCGGCAAGCCAGTCCACGAACCAGCCGATGCCTGCCCCAAGCAGCACCCCGGCCACGAGTTCCGAGGAAAGCCTCATGGCAACGCCCATATCGGACATCTTGCCCGTCGGCGCCGGCCTCGTTCCGCCCTTTGGCTCTTCGCCCCGCGCCTTGCGCGCGGCCGCGATACGGGCCTCCAGGAGATCGAGTTCTCTCTTCTGGGCGGCCTTCTCGCCATCCGTGGGAGAGCCGGAGTCTTCGTTCCGTTTCAAAGCGAAGCCCCGCCGTCAGAAATGCCCTTTCGGAGCCCCGCTCCGGACCGAAGCCGCGCGCACCCTACTGTCAGGGTCATACGCTGTCAAGGACCGCTGGGCGGGGTTTAAGTCATTGATATGAAAGTGATTTCAGGCGCCCTTCGCGCCTGCGTCATTCGGCCTCGCCAAAGGCTGCGCACGAGTCTCTTTCGAGGCTTCACGGACCCACGAAAAAGGCCCCCGAAAGCGGAGGCCTTTCCCTTGCGTCAGATAGCGTTCCCGAACCGTCAGGACGCCTCGCGCATTGCCTCCGCCCGGTCCAGATCGACAGAGACCAGCGTCGAGACACCGCGCTCCTGCATGGTGACGCCATAGAGGCGGTTCATGCGGGCCATCGTCAGCGCATGGTGAGTGATGATGAGGAAGCGGGTTTCCGTCGTCCGGGTCATCTCGTCCATCAGGTCGCAGAAGCGTTCCACATTGGCGTCGTCGAGCGGCGCATCCACTTCGTCCAGCACGCAGATGGGCGAGGGGTTCGTGAGGAACACCGCGAAGATGAGCGACATGGCGGTGAGTGCCTGTTCGCCGCCCGAAAGCAGCGACATGACCTGAAGCCGCTTGCCCGGCGGCCGCGCCATGATTTCGAGGCCCGCTTCCAGCGGATCGTCGGACTCGGTGAGCTTGAGATGCGCTTCGCCACCGCCGAAGAGATGGGTGAAGAGGCGCGAGAAATTCGCATTCACCTTCTCGAAGGCTTCGAGCATTCGCTCGCGGCCTTCGCGGTTGAGGCTGCCGATGCCCTGACGGAGCTTCGCAATCGCGCTGACAAGGTCTTCGCGCTCGCTGGTCATGGTTTCGAGCTGCTCTGTCAGTTCGCGCGATTCTTCTTCGGCACGCAGATTGACGCCGCCAAGGCTTTCGCGCTCGCGCTTCAGCCGCTCGAGCTTCGTATCGATCTGTTCGAGGCCGGGAAGCTCCGCGCCTTCCTCGAGATTGGCCTGGGCAAGTGCCGCTTCCGGCTCGCATTCGAGCACTTCGCGAATGCGATCCTCGGCTTCCGCGCGGCGCTCGCGCCCGCCAGTGACGAGACCGTCGATGCGCGCGCGCTCCTCTCGCGTTTCGCCAAGCTGGTGCTGCACGTCCTTGGCGTGTTTCACCGCTTCCGCAAGTGTCCTTTCGGCGGCAGCAAGATCGTCCGCCGCCTGACCGCGCGCCGTTTCCGCTTCCGAAATCAGCGTGAGCAGTGCCCGGCGCTTCTCCTCGATTTCGGCGGGCACGCCTTCAAGCGCCTTGAGTTCGGTCTCTGCTTCCGTCTTGCGTTCTTCCAGCGTGCCGATCTGGCGTTCGGCATTGGTGGCGCGCAGCTGCCAGGCGTCGCGCTCTTGCGCAATGGCGGAAAGGCGCCGGGCGCGCTGCTCGGCCTCGCGGCGGAGCCCTTCATGCTCGGCACGAGCTTCGGAGAGTTCAAGCCGGAACGCAGCCACGCGCTCACGGAGTTCCGCTGCCTTTGCGCGGGGCTCTTCATCCGGCTTCAGGTTCTGCAGCGCAACTTCGGCTTCTTCCAGCGCTCGCGCCGCTTCCACTTTGTCGCCCGAAAGCCGCTCATCGGATTCGGCCAGTGCGGCAAGGCGCGAAAGCTGCGCCGACGCCGCGCGCTCGGCAGCGGCCAGTGCATCGCGGATGCGGTTCTGCGCGCCCTGTGCTTCGCGGAGCGCCGCGCGCCGCGCCTGCTCCTGCTGCATCGCTTCTTCGGCGGCAACATGAGCCGCATCGAAGGCGCCCCGCGCTTCCGCAGCGACCGCGCGAGCGGAGGCGAGTTCCTTCTCAAGATCGGCAAGGCGGTTGCGCTGTTCGAGGCGGCGGGCAGACGCCGTCGGCGCGTCGGCTGCGGCGGTATAGCCATCCCAGCGCCAGAGCGCGCCCGTCTGCGTGACGAGGCGCTGGCCGGGCGTGAGCTGCGCCTGCAGGCGGCGGCCTTCTTCCACCGACACCACAATGCCGATCTGCGACAGGCGCCGCGCAAGCGACGCAGGCGCCTTCACGAAATAGGAAAGCGGCGTCGCGCCTTCGGGCAGCGCTGGCGCAGTTTCGAAAGGTGCCAGCGTGCCCCAATGAATCGGCGCAGCCTGATCTTCCGGCACGGCTAGATCGTCGCCAAGCGCGGCGCCAAGCGCCGTTTCATAGCCATGCTCGACGGTGATTGCATCGATCACCGGCGGCCAGAGATCGCTCTCACCGACGGCGAGAAGATCGGCGAGCGTCTTCGCTTCCGCGGCAAGGTCGCCCGCCTTGCGCTCTGCTGCCTGCATCGGTTCGCGCGAGGCCTTTTCATCGTCCTGCGCCTTGCGCCGCGCTTCTTCCGCTTCGAGCGCAAGCCGCTCGGCTTCGGCAACGCGCGCCGCCGCCTCATCTAGCTCCACCGATTGCAGCGCAATCTGCGCCTTCTTCTCTTCGGCGTCCGACAGCGTTTCGCGTTCGCGCGCGATTTCGGCGAGCTGGCGCTCCAGCTTTTCGATCCGCTGGCGACCCTGCTCGACGCTGCGCACAAGGCTCGTGCGCTCCGCATTCAGCGCCGCGATTTCCTGATTGATGCGGTCGAGTTCGCTCTCCGTCGCTTCCAGCGTGACGCGGGTTTCCTCGACGCGGGCCTGAGCCTTCTCCTGCGCCTGCACCTGGCTGTCTTCGGCAGCGCGAAGCTCCCCGGCTTCCGTGTCGAGACGCGCCATCGCGCCCTGCGTGTCCTCGATCAGATGACGCTCGCGCGCGAGGTCCTGACCGATCTGGTCGAGCCGTGCGGTGAGGCGCGTCGCCTGTTCCTTCGCACGCAATTCCTCGGCATCGAGATTCTCCCGCTCGACCGTAAGTCGGTGCAGCCGCGCGGCGGCTTCCGCTTCCTTTTCGCGGAGCGGGGGCAGGCGGTCTGCCGCTTCCGCCTCGATCGTGGTTGCGGCTGCGGCCTCGCGCGTCAGTTCCGTCACGCGCTGATCGGTCTCGGCGAGTTTTTCCTCAGACTGCTTCAGCGTGGCGACGGCCTGTTCCCAGCGCAGGTGCAGAAGGATCGCTTCCGTCTCGCGGATCTGGCCCGAAAGGTTCCTGTAGCGCACGGCCTGCCGCGCCTGACGCTTCAGGCTTGCAAGCTGCGATTCGACCTGCGCCACGACGTCGTCGAGACGGGTGAGGTTCGTTTCCGCGGCCTTGAGGCGGAGTTCTGCCTCGTGGCGGCGCGTATAAAGCCCGGTAATGCCTGCCGCCTCTTCGAGAATACGGCGGCGGTTGATCGGCTTCGACGAAATGAGCTGGGCAATCTGGCCTTGCCGCACAAGGGCAGGCGAATGTGCGCCCGTCGAGGCATCGGCAAAGAGAAGCTGCACGTCGCGCGCACGCACTTCGCGGCCATTGATGCGATAGGTCGAGCCCTGATCGAGCTCGATCTTGCGCGATACCTCGATCATGTCGAATTCGTTATAGGCGGCGGGCGCCGAACGGTCCGAATTGTCGATATAGAGCACCACTTCCGCATGGTTGCGCGCGGGCCGCCCCGTCGTACCGGCGAAGATCACGTCCTCCATGCCCGAACCGCGCATGTTCTTGAACGAGTTTTCGCCCATCACCCAGCGCATGGCTTCGAGCAGGTTCGACTTGCCGCAGCCATTCGGCCCGACGACGCCGGTCAGCCCCGGCTCGATGATGAGATCGGTCGGGTCGACGAAGGATTTGAAGCCGGAAAGGCGGAGGCGGTTGAACTTCACTGTCTGTCTCGATCTTCTGTTGTTGCGCGGCGGGGCAATGCGCCCCGCCGGAATGTTTCGCCCTTATTCTTCGCTTGCCGCAGCGCCCCGGTCGGCCAGCGCCTTCTTGATGATCGGTTCGAACTCGGCCCAGGGCAGGGCACCTTCTACCTTTTCGCCATTGATGAAGAAGGTCGGCGTGGAGGCGACGGCGAACGTGTCGCGCCCGCGGGTCGCCACCTCCTTGACATGGTTGAAGATCGCCTCATCCTTCATGCACTGGTCGAAACGCTCGTCCGAGAAACCGCCCTGCCGCGCGATGGCCTTCAGGTCTTCAATAGGCGTCTGGGTGAAGGCCCATTGCGTCTGGCGCTCGAACAGCGTGTCGACAAAGCCGAAATAACGCTCGTCGCCCGCGCAGCGCGCCAGCATGAAGCCCGCGGTTGCGATCGGGTCGTAGGGGAATTCCCGCAATACGTAGTAGACCTGACCCGTCTCGACGTAATTCTCGACGAGATGCGGCAGCGTGTTCACGGAGAAATTCGCGCAGTGATTGCAAGTGAGCGAGGCATATTCGATCACCGTCACCGGCGCTTCCGGGTCACCCTTGGTCATGTCGCCAAGCGGACCTGCGACAAGAAGCTCGCGCTCGAAGGCGCTGTCGCCCGCGCGTCCGGCATCCGCGGCATCGCCATTGGAGCCGATGAAGAGATAGGCGAGGACGCCGAGAACGAGCACGAGAACAGCGGCGGCGCCTGCGATGATTGCTTTATTTTGATTCACGGGAACACATTCCTACCAGATGTTGGGGTATTATGGCGGTGAGGGCAGGCGCCCTCAACCAAACCTTTCTGTTGCCATGACGCGAGAATCGGGACTCGCGAGGCTAGGTCTTGCGGCTCGCGCCGATTACACGCTCGCCGAGTTTTTCCAGCGCCCGTTTGAGCGCCGGTTCCTCAATCGATTCAAGGTCTTGCGCCAGCGCCTGACGCTCCTCCGGTTTCAGGGCCCTGATACGGCGGTAGCGCGGCCGGGGTTTCGCCGGCAGCGGGCCCTGCACGAGCTTCAGCCGCTGCACGGCGCCATAGCCGTAATAGCCATTGATCCGGTCGATGATCTGCGGCTCCAGATGGCGAATTTCGACGGCTACCGGCCCGTCGACGCGCAGGACAAGCGTGGCCCCCTGCCGCCTTGGCTTGGCCTCCTCCCCGGAAACCCGCGGAAATACGAGTTTTTCCGGCGAGGAAAACTCGGCGAGCCCGTCCCCCACGATTTCGGGCCAATGGGCGAGGATATGAGCTTCCGCAAAGCCCCGTTTGGCGAAGGCCGAGCGCGCAACGCCGAGCACCTGCGCGCCGATGGGCGCAGGGCGGTAGCGCATGGATGCGATGGGACGGCCATACTGGGTCATGGCGCGCATTCTGACTCGAAATCGCGGCAAGCGCGAATTGCCAGGGTGAATGGCCGGGATGAATTGACTGGCCGGGGCCGGGCGGGCGACAAGGGAGCCATGCCAGAAACGCCGGGAAAACTGACGAAAATTGAAGCGGAGCCTGCCAAGAAGGCAGCGGCGGCCCCGCTGCTTGCCTGGTATGACCGGCATGCCCGCGTGCTGCCCTGGCGGGCCCGCAAGGGCGAGAAGGCCGACCCTTACGCCGTCTGGCTTTCGGAAATCATGCTGCAGCAGACGACGGTTGCGGCGGTCGGGCCCTATTTCATGCGGTTTCTCGCCCGCTGGCCGAAAGTCGACGCGCTTGCCGCCGCGCCTCAGGAAGAGGTGATGAAGGAATGGGCGGGCCTTGGCTATTACAGCCGGGCGCGAAACCTTCACGCCTGCGCCAAAACAGTTTCATTCGAGTACGGAGGGAAATTCCCCGAGGATGTGGATGGCCTGTCGAAGCTTCCGGGCATTGGGCCTTATACGGCAGCTGCCATCGCCGCCATTGCCTTCGGCAAGCCCGCGACTGTGGTCGATGGCAATGTCGAGCGCGTGGTGGCGCGGCTTTTCGCGCTGCAGACGCCGCTACCGCAGGTGAAGCCTGAAATTCGCGCCAGGGCAGCGACGCTGACGCCGGTAAAGCGCGCCGGCGATTTCGCGCAGGCCATGATGGATCTCGGCGCCACCATCTGCACGCCGAAAAACCCCGCCTGTATTCGCTGCCCGCTCGAAGTCATGTGCGATGCGAAGGCGGAGGGCATTGCGGCACTGCTGCCTGCGCGCGCGCCGAAGAAGGAGAGGCCCGTCCGGCGCGGCGCCTGCTTCTGGCTGATGAAGGGCGATCATGTCTGGCTCCGCCGCCGCCCGGAAAAGGGGCTGCTCGGCGGCATGATGGAAGTGCCGGGTTCGCCCTGGGACAGCCGCGCGGCGGAAGGCGCGACGCCGGGCCTCGATCACGCGCCGCTAAAGGCGGAGTGGAAGCGTGTGCCCGGCTGGGTCGAGCATACCTTCACCCATTTCCATCTGGTGCTCGACGTCTACACCGCGACGACGCGGCAGAAAGCGGTGCCGGGCGGCGGCGAATGGGTGCCGCTCGGCATGCTGGCCGGCGAGGCGCTGCCGACCGTCATGCGGAAGGTTGCCGCCCACGCGATGCCCGATGCCGGACCGCTCTTCGCGAAGCGGTAATCAGGCCTCGCCCATCTCCGCCCGCACCTTCTGGCGCAATATGTCGATGGGCTTCAGCTTTCCGTCGGTCTTGAAGTGCCAGAAAGTCCAGCCGTTACAGGCATCGAGCCCCTGCACATGGGCGCCGATCTTGTGGATCGAGCCTGTCGCATCGCGGCAGACGATGGAGCCGTCGGCGCGGACGCGCGCGGCGTGACGGCGCTGGGGATCGGTCAGAACTGTGCCGGGTTCCAGCAGGCCGCGCTCCACGATCGTGCCGAACGGCACGCGCGGCTCCGCCTTTTTCGACGTCGTGACCTTCAGGTCTTCTGCGTCCGATGCCTTGACCTGGCGGATGCGCTCGCGCGCCACCTTGATGTAGCGCTGCTCGCGCTCGATGCCGATGAATTTGCGGCCGAGCTTCTTGGCGACGGCGCCCGTCGTGCCCGTGCCGAAGAAGGGATCGAGCACGACATCGCCCGGATTGGTCGTTGCGAGCAACACGCGGTGGAGTAGCGCTTCGGGCTTCTGCGTCGGATGCGCCTTGCCGCCCTCGCCATCCTTCAGCCGCTCGCCGCCAGTGCAGATCGGCAGCGTCCAGTCGGAGCGCATCTGCAGGTCGTCGTTCAGCGCCTTCATGGCGTCGTAGTTGAAAGTGTATTTCTTCTGGTCTGCGTCGCGCGTCGCCCAGATCAGCGTTTCATGCGCATTGGTAAAGCGCGTGCCGCGGAAGTTCGGCATCGGGTTCGATTTCCGCCAGACCACATCGTTCATGATCCAGTAGCCGAGATCCTGCATCGTCGCGCCGACGCGGAAAATGGTGTGATAGGAGCCGATCACCCCGATCGCGCCCGTGTCCTTCAACACGCGCCGCGCGGCCTGCATCCAGTTGCGGGTGAAGGCGTCGTAGTCCGCGAAGCTCGCAAACTTGTCCCAGTCGTCGTCGACCGCGTCGACCTTGGACTGGTCGGGCCGGGTCAGCTCGCCGCCAAGCTGGAGGTTGTAGGGCGGGTCCGCGAAAATCAGGTCGACCGACTTCTCTGGAAGCGCGTTCATCGCCTCGATGCAGTCGCCCTGAATGATGATTTCTGCCGGATTCTCTTTCTTCGCCCCGGACTTCTCGCTGACGCGCCCCACTCGAACTACCCCTTGGAAATGACAAGGCGGCGATCATGAGTCAGCGCGGATTCGCGGTCAATAATCTTTTTGAATCAATAAGTTAACGGATTCGAAGGACACAAGATCGAGTCCCTTTCAGGAGCCGGGACTCAAGATGTTGCGTATCGGCGCGAAGCTGCGGCGGTGGGCGGGCGTCGGCCCGAGCCTCGAAATCGCATCGAGATGCGCCGCCGTGCCATAGCCCATATGCCGTTCGAAGCCATAACCTGGATGGCTCCCGGCAAGGGCGAGCATGAGCCGGTCGCGCGTCACCTTGGCGGCGATCGAGGCCGCCGCGATCGAAAGCGAAGTTGCATCGCCCCTGACGATGCTGCTTGCGGGGCAAGGCAGTTGCTTGGGCACGCGATTGCCGTCGATCAGCGCAAGCGAAGGCACACGCGGCAGAGCGGCGATAGCGCGTGTCATGGCGAGCATGGTCGCCTGCAATATGTTGAGGCGGTCGATCTCCTCGACGCTCGCAATGCCGATGCCGATGTCGGCCACGGGCTGGAGCGCAGCAAAGAGTGCTTCGCGCCGCGCCGCATCGAGCTTCTTCGAGTCGTTGAGGCCGGCGGGAATTTTCGCCGGATCGAGAATGACGGCACCCGCCACCACCGGCCCCGCCAGCGGCCCGCGCCCCGCCTCGTCCACACCGCAGACAAGACACGCCGGCGCCCCCGCTTCCATTTCGAGGGCGTAGTCGGGCAGCACGGCTGTTTTTGTCCTGCGAGGCATGGGCGTGAGTGTGCCGCGAGCAGGCGGCCGGGGCCAGTGCCGCAGCGCGCAAAAACCTAAAGCAGTTCGAGTTGTTGCCCTCTTCCCGGCACCCGGAATTTCGTGCAGTCGAGGGAGCGGATTTCGCGGCGGCCATAGCCGATACCGAGTTTCTTCGTGGCGATCTCGAAGCGGCGCGCGATCTGCCAGGCATAGGGTCCGGTACCCGATTGCCGCTCGCCCCAAGTGGCATCGTAGTCCTTGCCGCCGCGCATCTGCCGGATCAGCGAGAGCACGCGATTGGCGCGGTCCGGCACATGCTCATTGAGCCATTCGACGAAAATGTCCCGGATTTCGAGCGGCAGCCGGAGAATGACGAAATTCGCTTCCCTGGCGCCCGCATGGGAAAGACCGGTCAGAATCTTCTCGATCTCCATGTCGTTGAGCGCAGGGATGATCGGCGCAATCATCGCACTGGTCGGGATGCCAGCTTCCGACAAGAGCCTGATCGCCTCCATCCGCCGCGACGGCGTGGAGGCACGCGGCTCGAGCGCCCGGGCAAGCTTCGGATCGAGCGTCGTGACGGAAAGCGCCACCCGCACGAGATTGCGCTCCGCGAGCGATGAGAGAATGTCGATATCGCGCACGATCCGCGCCGACTTGGTGAGGATCGTGACGGGGTGGTTATAGGCCGACAAGACCTCGAGAAGGCTTCGCGTGATGCGGTAGCGCTGTTCGATCGGTTGATAGGGGTCGGTATTCGTGCCGATGGCAATGGGCGCGACCTCATAGCCCGGCCTTGCCAGCTCCTTCTCCAGCAGCTGCGCGGCATTCGGCTTTGCAAAGAGCTTGCTCTCGAAATCGAGGCCGGGCGAGAGGCCCATATAGGCGTGGGTCGGCCGCGCGAAGCAATAGACGCAGCCATGCTCGCAGCCTCGATAGGCATTGATCGAACGGTCGAAGGGAATGTCGGGCGAGGAATTGCGCGTGACGATGTGCCGGGCGGTCTCCTCCGTCACCTGCGTCTTCAGCGCCGGTAAATCTTCCAGGCTGTCCCAGCCGTCATCGGCCAACTCGCGCGATTGCGGCTCGTAGCGGCCGCTCCGGTTGGTCAGCGCGCCCCGGCCACGGCGGCCGCTCTCGGGCAAATGAGGCTCGCGGACGCTCGGGGGTACGAGGGGCGCCCTGCGGGGGACAGGGCGATGGTCCGTGAGCCCGTGGGGCCGTTTGGCCGCGCGGGGGCCGACCGGGGAATCGGCATGATGCGCGGGGTGGCCGGGGGGCGCTGTTTCGCGACTCGTCGTCATGTTTCAAGTATAGCCACGAATAAGAACATAACAAGAACATTGTTTCCGGCGCAGGGTGCGGCTACCCTTGCCCGGACGACGCATTGCCTGGGAGGAGATGGCCGTGAGCACATTCGAATTGGAAAAAAAACCGGTCCATCTGGGCCCCGGCGGCAAGGCGGTGGTCCAGCCGGAATTCACCGGCGGCATGGATTGGTACATGGCCTATGGCGACCGCCATGACGTTGATGGCGTGGAAGGCCGACTCGTCTCGATGTTCACTTTCACGGCACCCTGGGATAGCTGGGAAATGCATCCGGCAGGCGATGAAATCGTGCTCTGTATCTCCGGGCGTATGGTTCTGCATCAGGAATTGCCCGATGGAATGCGCAAGGTTGTGCTCGCGCCCGGCCAATATGCGGTCAATCCGCCCGGCGTCTGGCACACTGCAGATATTGAAGAACCGGCGACCGCGCTCTTCATAACCACCGGCCTCGGCACCGAGAACCGCCCGCGCTAGAGGCAGATTTTGAATTTCGGCTAGCCGCAGCTATCTTGCGCGCCATGCTGAGTGTCATCATTCCGACCCTGAATGCCGAAGAGACCCTGACCCGGACGCTCGCGCCGCTGGTGCCCGCGGCTGTGCGCGGACTTCTTCAGGAAGTGATCGTGGTGGACGGCGGTTCGAGCGACGAAACGCTGGAGATTGTGGAAGCAGCCGGGGCAAAACTCGTCCGCGCGCCAAGAGGCCGGGGAGAGCAGCTGGCGGCCGGCGCCCGTGCGGCAAAGGGCAACTGGCTTCTTTTTCTTCATGCAGACACGGTGCTGGATCCCGGCTGGATTTCCGAATTGGAAAAATTCTTCGAGCAGATCGAGAAGGGCCGCTTCCGCGACGGCGAGATGGCGGCCGCCTTCCGCTTCGCGCTGGACGATTTTTCTGCCTGGGCGCGGCTTCTGGAACGCATGGTTGCGCTTCGCTGTGCGCTTTTCCGGCTGCCTTACGGCGATCAGGGCCTTCTCGTGAACCGAAGGCTTTATGACCGTCTTGGCGGCTTCCGCGACATCCCGCTGATGGAGGATGTGGACCTCGTGCGGCGTATCCCGCGCCGCCGCCTCGTCATGCTGCGCACGGCTGCACTGACAAGCCCGCAACGCTATATCCGGGACGGTTTCCTCATGCGCTCCCTGCGCAATCTGTTCTGCCTCGCGCTTTATTATTTGCGCGTGCCGCCCCGCGTCATCGCGCGGGTCTATCAGTAGCGCCCGGCGCCGCCCCGCGTGCCGCTCGACCCCCAGCTTGTCATCATGGCGAAGCGGCCCGAGATCGGCCGGGTGAAGACGCGTCTCGCCCGCGACATCGGCGCGGCGGAGGCCTTGCGCTTTTTCAGAGGTGCGAGCGCCTCGCTCATCCGCCGCATTGCGCGCGACCCGCGCTGGCAGACGGTTATTGCCGTGGCGCCCGACAATGCCACGCATGATCGCGGCATCTGGCCTTCGGACATTCCGCGCGTGCCGCAAGGCGCCGGCGATCTCGGTGCGCGCATGGGCCGCCTTTTTCTCGAACTGCCGCCGGGCCCCGTCGTCATCGTCGGTGCCGATATCCCGGACATCGCGCGGGCGCATATCGCCTCTGCCTTTGCCGCGCTTGGCAGCCACGATGCCGTGCTCGGCCCTGCAGACGATGGCGGCTACTGGCTGGTGGGGCTGCGCCGCCGTCCGCGCATCGCGGAGATTTTCGCCAATGTGCGCTGGTCGAGCGAGCACACCTTCGCCGACACCGCGAAGAACATACGCAGGCAGGAGCTGAGCCTGGCCGTTCTCGACACGCTCGGCGATATCGATACGGGCGCTGATTTCAGCAAGTGGCGGCAGAAGAGATGAGCGATCTCGACCCCTTCAAGGTCTTTCTGGAACTGCAACTCGGCCTGCCCCGCAATGGTCCGGGCAGCCGTCGCGCGACCGAGGCGGCCTTTGCCCTCATCCCTCCGCTTCCCGAGGATGCGTACATTCTCGATATCGGCTGCGGTCAGGGTGCGTCTGCCTTCGAATTGCTGCGGCTGACGAAAGCGCGGGTCACCGCCGTCGATCTTTACGATCCCTTCCTCGAAAAAATGAATGCCCGCGCCTCGCGCGAAAACATCAGCGACGAGCGCCTCGTCGTCAGGCGCGCAGATATGGAGGCGCTGCCTTTCCATGAGGGTGAGTTCGATCTCATCTGGTCGGAGGGCGCCATCTATCTTGCCGGCTTTGCGAAAGGGCTGAAGCTCTGGCGGCGCTTTCTGAAACCTGGCGGCCATATCGCTGTCACGGAATGCACCTGGCTCACCGATGATCCATCGCCGGATGCGCGTGCCTTCTGGGATGCTGCATACCCGGCGATGGGCAGCATTGCGTCGAATGTCGCGGCGGCCGAACGCGCAGGCTATGAGGTGATCGCCATACAGGTCTTGCCACCGGAAGACTGGTGGGACGATTATTACACGCCGATGCGTGCGCGGATCGCGGAGATGCGTCGGACCTATGGTGATGACGCCGAAAGCGTGCTTGCGAACGAGGAGGCCGGGATTGCCCTCTTCGAGAACAATCCCGGCCAGTATTCATATGTCTTCTACATCATGCGGCGAAAGGATTAGCCGCGCGCCTTGATCGCGTCGCGGATTTCCTCCAGCAGCACTTCCTGACGCGGCGGCGCGGCAGGCGCGGGCGCCTCGCCCTTCGCGATGCGCGCCTTCAGTGCGTTCATCTGCTTGATGACGAGGAAGAGCGCGAAAGCGACGATGGTGAACTGGATGATGGCGTTGATGAAGCGGCCATAGGCGATCACAGGAACGCCGGCCGCCTTCGCCGCATCGACAGTCGCCGGACCGTTTTCCGCCATCGTCAGCGCGATGAAATAGTCGCTGAAATCGACCCCGCCCATGATCGCGCCGATCGGCGGCATGATGACGTCGTTCACAAGCGACTGAACGATGGTGGTGAAGGCGGCGCCGATGATGATACCGACCGCCATGTCGAGCACGTTGCCTTTGAGGGCAAATTCGCGAAATTCCTTGAGCATTCTGAATGGCCTCCCGCCGTAGTGATTCCCGCTGAAAGGGAAATCGTGCGCCGGGACGGCGGCACTGACAACGGGAAAAACCGGAGGCTTACTTGCGCTGCTTGTGTTCTTCGAGGCGGGGCATGATTTCAACGAAGTTGCAGGGCCGGTAGCGATAGTCGAGCTGGTGGACGAGGATTTCGTCCCATCCATCCTTGCAGGCACCCGGCGAGCCGGGCAGGGCGAAGAGGAACGTACCGCCCGCAACACCGGCCGTCGCCCGCGACTGGATGGTCGAGGTGCCGATCTTGTCGTAGGAAATGCGGTGGAAGAGCGCGGAGAAGCCGTCGATCTCCTTGTCATAGACCGACTTGAAGGCCTCCGGTGTCACGTCGCGCCCAGTGAGGCCGGTGCCGCCCGTCGAGATCACGGCGTCGATTGCATCATCTGCGATCCATGCCTTGAGCGCGGCGCGGATGAGCGGCTCGTTGTCCGGCACGATGCGGCGGGCGGCGACGCGATGCCCGGCCCTTTCGATCCGCTCGGCGAGCGTGTCGCCCGATTTGTCATCTTCCGGCGTTCGCGTATCCGAAACCGTCAGAACGGCAATGTTGAGCGGGATGAAGTCGCGTGTCTCGTCGATGCCGGGCATGGGCGCGCCTTTCGCGGAGGGAAGGGCGCATCTTATATCCGAACGGGAGGGAATTGTCGTTACGTCAGGCGGTCAGCGGCCGATGCCGTCATAGACCGGCCAGGTGCCGGAGGCGGTTGCGTCGAGCGAGCCGACCGGCTGGCCGAGCCTGTCTCGATAGATCCAGTAATTGGTGACGACACGCTCGATATAGCCGCGAGTTTCTGCGGCAGGGATCGACTCGATGAACAGGAAGGGATCGCCGCGGAAATCGATGCTCGAGATCCAGCGCGTGAGATTGCCCGGGCCGCCATTATAGGCGGTGGTCAGCGTGAAGAGATTGTCGTAGGTGCTGCCCGATCCCATCAGCTCGGAGATATATTCCTGCCCGAGCGTCACATTGAATGTCGGATCGAGAAGCCTGTCGCGATTATTTCCCGCAAGCGAGCGGTCCTGCGTGATGTGGCTTGCCGTTGCAGGCATGATCTGCATCAGCCCGCGCGCACCGGCCCATGATGTTGCATCGGGCTTGAAGCCGCTTTCCTGCCGCATGAAGGCAAGCAGCAGGGCGCGGTCCACCTTGTAGCCGTTGCTCGGCTGGTAGTCCGCAAGCGGAAAGAGACCCGAATTGAGAACGATGCGGCCGTTTCTTGTGCCGAGGGCAGGCAGGTGCGCCGCATTGGCAACCTGCAGTTGCACGGCTGGCAGTGCGAATGTTGTCGCCAGGGCAATCAGCGCCTGATCGAGCGAGGGGTCGATCAGCGCATGCGCGCGTATCAATTCCTCCCTCGCAAGGTCGCGCTTGCCGGTCTGAACCAGCGCCACGGCGCGGGCTATGGCGGGCGTCTGCGTGAGGGCGCGGAACGAGGCCTCGTCGAGCCGCGGTTCGATCCACTCGATGGCGAGATCGCGGCCAAGCTGCCGTGTCGCCAGCACGCCGTAGAAGGTGGCGCCTGTCTCGGCCGCAGCCTCGAGCATCGGCGCAACCTTTTCCGGCTTGCCTTCGGCAAGATAGGCGCGCGCCGCCCAGAAGCCGCCGGCGGCCCTCGTCCAGGGCGATACCCGGGCGTTCTTCGTCAGCCGCTCGAAATGCCGCGCGGCGCTTGCATGGTTTCCCATCCGCCATGCGGCAAGTCCGGCATACCAGTCGGCGAGTGGAACCTCACGCGGATGCGACAGTAGGATTTCGGTGGCAAGCCTGTAGGCGCGTTCGTCCTGACCCTCCAGAAAATAGGAGGCGACGATGCGTTCGCGAACCTTGTCGAATTCGGCGCCGGTCAGCGCATTGCGTGCATTCTTGCGCCGCAGATAAGCCTCCGCCTGAACGGCGCTTTCATTGCGCAGCATGGCGCGAACTTCATTGTCGATTTCGCGGAACCGCTGCGAGGTCGGTTCTATGATGCCGTCATCGACCGCATAGGTCGCGTGAACCGGCTGGCGCCAGCGCCGGGTCAGCGGCCGCTCGGGCGCTGCGGCGGAGGCGGGCCGCCGCTTCAGTGCGAGTTTGTGGATATCGGCCGCACCCGGATGGTCGTTGTAGTTTGCGAGCCAGTCCCGCAGCTCTGCATAGCTCGTGCGGTAGTGGGGACCCATATATTTGCTATGGAGCACATGACCGAGGAGCCGCTTGTCGCGCAACCGGGCGGTGAGCTTGTCCGCTTCCCTGAAGTTGCCGCGCTCGGTGGCCGCGAACAGCTTGCGATAGGTCTCGCGGTCCAGACCATCGAGAATTTCCGGGCTCCAGATGCCGGAAGCGCGCTTGCCATCGATCTCGCTGGCGAACGCGACAGAGCCGATTGCCGGAGCCGACAGGAAAAGGATCGCAGCCCCTGTTGCGGCCGCAATAAGCATTCGGCCCGCTGCTCGCGCCGCGGCAAGATGAAAAGCCCCCCGTTTCATGGGCGCCATCTTAGCGGGCGAGTCCGGCCCGGCAAGCCCGCCAGGGTTGAATCGCGTCGAAATGGGTCAAAACCGTCAGGTTTGGTTAACCCTGAATCCGTGCCTTGAGGGAAAGCAGGTCGCGCCAGGCGAGCTGCTTCTGGGCGGGCTGGCGGAGCAGATAGGCCGGGTGGAGCGTCGGCAGGGCAGGCACTTCGCGCTCGCCCACCTTCACGCTCGCCCATTTCCCCCTTAGCCGCATGATGCCTGTGTCGGTGCCCAGCATCTGTTTCGCCGAAACACCGCCCAGCAGCACGAGAATCTCGGGGTTCATCAATTCGACATGACGTTCGACGAAGGGCATGCACACGGCATGTTCCGCCGGCGTCGGCGTCCGGTTGCCGGGCGGCCGCCAGGGCAATGTGTTGATGATGTAGACGCTGGTCCGGTCAAGGCCGATCGCGGCAAGCATCCGGTCGAGCAATTGACCGGCACGGCCCACGAAGGGCAGGCCCTGCAGGTCCTCGTCGCGCCCCGGCGCCTCGCCGATCAGCATGATGCGCGCCTGCGGATTGCCGTCGGCGAAGACAAGATTTTTCGCCGTGTAGCGAAGTGGACAGCCTTCGAAATTCGCAAGCGCGTCTCTCAGTTCGTCGAGCGTCCGGCAGCGCGCGGCAATCTGTTTCGCGCTTTCGGCGGCCTGCGTATCCTCAAGCGGAATGGAAGCCGGTGCTATGGCGCGCGGCGGAGCTGCTGCGGGAGCCGCCTCGCCCCGGGGATCGGGCCTCGCGCCGCGGGGCGCTGCATCGCGTGTCGTGGCCTCGCGCGAAGGTGACGCCGCATCGGCAAGCTCGTAGCGGTTCACGGGGGCATCGCCCAGCGCCTCGCCGACGCCCGCCTCGACATAGAAGGCGAGCAGCGCGGCAGCCTGTTCGCGCGACAATTCCTGCTGTTCGTTGCCTGACGGGCTCATGGCGTGCCGGACGGTTCCTGTGCCGGTTCGAATTTCGTTGCCGCGCAGTTTGACGCCGCGCATGCGAGACTTACAGTCATTTCGCGGTCGAGTCCGGTGTTTGTTGCGAATAACATGCAACTGGCGGCCCTCAGGCGCCGGGTGCCCCAATATATTGACCATCAAGGTCATTCGCACCATAACGGAGCCCGGTTTTTTGCGGCGGTCCGGCGCGGCGACAAGTGCCCGGTGAGCCGGCCAAGGGAGATGAAAAATGAGCGAGGCGGCGGTCGAACGCGAATATATGGAGTATGACGTCGTAATCGTCGGTGGCGGTCCTGCGGGCCTGTCCGCTGCGATCCGCCTGCGCCAGCTCGCGGCGGAGCAGGATTTCGACATTTCGGTCTGCCTGATCGAGAAGGGCTCCGAAGTCGGTGCGCATATTCTCTCCGGCGCGGTGATCGACCCGATCGGCCTCGACACGCTGATCCCGGACTGGCGCGAAAAGGGCGCGCCGCTCGATACGGAAGTGACCGCCGACCATTTCCTCTATCTCGGACCGGCCGGCAGCCTGCGCGTTCCCAATTTCCTGTTCCCGCCGCTGATGAACAATCACGGCAACTACATCGCCAGCCTTGGCAATGTCTGCCGCTGGCTCGCAGAGCAGGCCGAGGCTCTCGGCGTCGAAATCTATCCGGGCTTTGCGGGCGCGGAAGTGCTTTACGGCGATGACGGATCGGTGCGTGGCGTCGTCACCGGCGATCTCGGCGTTGGCAAGGATGGCGGCCACAAGGACAGCTACACCCCCGGCATGGAACTGCGCGGCAAATACACGCTGTTCGCAGAAGGCGTGCGCGGTTCGCTGTCGAAGGAACTGATCCGCAAGTTCAAGCTCGATGAGGGCCGCGAGCCGCAGAAGTTCGGTATCGGCCTGAAGGAGCTGTGGGAAGTCGACCCCTCGAAGCATCGCAAGGGCCTCGTACAGCACACGATGGGCTGGCCGCTCGACAACTCGACCGGTGGCGGCTCCTTCCTCTATCACTTCGGCGAGAATCTCGTGTCGGTCGGATTCGTGGTTCACCTGAACTACAAGAACCCCTACCTCTCGCCCTTCGACGAATTCCAGCGCTTCAAGCATCATCCGGCAGTGGCCGACACATTCGTTGGCGGCAAGCGCATCGCCTATGGCGCGCGCGCCATCACCGAAGGCGGTTTCCAGTCCGTGCCGAAACTCATCTTCCCGGGCGGCGCGCTGATCGGCTGCTCGGCCGGTTTCGTCAACGTGCCGCGCATCAAGGGCAGCCACAACGCCATGCTCACCGGCATCATGGGTGCGGAAGCGGCCTTCGAGGCGGTGAAGGACGGCCGTCAGGGCGATGAGCTTGCCGCCTATCCGGAAGCCTATGAAAAGAGCCCGGTCCACAAGGATCTCAAGCGCGTCCGCAATGTGAAGCCGCTCTGGTCGAAGCTCGGAACTTTCCTCGGCATCGGCCTTGGCGGTATCGACATGTGGATGAACAATCTCGGCATCGGCCTTCCTTTCACGCTTAAGCATGGCAAGGCCGACTACGCGTCGCTGAAAGAAGCGAAGGACTGCAAGCCGATCGATTATCCGAAGCCTGACGGCAAGATTTCCTTCGACAAGCTTTCCTCCGTGTTCATCTCGGCGACGAACCACGAGGAAGACCAGCCTGTCCACCTGAAGCTGAAGGACCCCGCAATTCCGATCGGCTACAACCTGCCCAAATTCGCCGAACCCGCGCAGCGCTATTGTCCCGCAGGCGTTTATGAAGTGGTGCGCGACGACGACGGCTCCAATCCGCGCTTCCAGATCAATGCGCAGAACTGCGTCCACTGCAAAACCTGCGACATCAAGGACCCGGCCCAGAACATCAACTGGACGGTTCCCGAGGGCGGCGGCGGACCGAATTACCCGAATATGTAATGCAATCCCGAAAACGGGGGCTGTATCCGGCCCCCGTTTTTTTTGCTTTTATAGCGGGACGTTGTGCCGCCCGCGGGGCGGTTGATTCCGAAGTCGCGAAGGCAGGCCCCCTGATGATGAGTTCCGATGCGGCGCGAATTGGCGGAGCGCCGTTGCTGCGTTTGACGAGGGCGCTGGCGCTGGCAGCCCTTGTCGCCGCACTGGGCGGCTGCGCCGGAACCGGCGGATTTCCGGTCTTCTCCGAGCAAAGGGTGGAGTCGCCCTTCGGTGCCTATCTGGCGGGCCGCCATGCGGCCACTATGAACGACGCTGCCAAGGCCGCGCTCTATTACGAGCGTGCGCTGAGCGATCAGCCCGGCGATCCGGTCATACTCGATCGTGCGTTCATGGCGGCGTTGACGGCGGGCGACATGGAACGCGCAATCCCGCTTGCGCGGCGCCTCGTTGAGATCGTACCCGATGAACGTATGGCGCGGCTGACGCTCGCGCTCGCGGCATTGCGCGATGGACGCTATGCGGATGCATCGAGCGAAATGGACGCAGCCGCGCCCGGCCCCTTTACGGCGCTTGTCGGCACGCTCACCTATGCCTGGGCGGCTGTGGGCGAGGGCGACAAGGAAAAGGCGCTGGAAAAGATCGCCGCGTTCGAAGGCCGCTCCGCCTTTGCCCTTTTCCGCGCCTATCACGAAGCGCTGATGCTCGATGTACTTGGGGACCGCAAAGGCGCGGCCAAGGCCTATGAAAAGGCTATGGAAACGAGCGGTGGCGGTTCGATCCGCGTCGTCCAGGCCTATGCGAGTTTTGCCGCGCGCGAAGGCAGGCGGGACGAAGCCCGAAACGTCCTCATGAGTTTCCTCGATATGTCCGGTGAGCATCCGCTGGCCGAATATGAACTCAGGCGCCTCGACGCAGGTGAACCGCTGCCGCCGCTCGTTACCAATGCGCGCGAAGGTGTGGCGGAAGCGCTCTATGGTCTGGGCAGCGCCCTTGCCGGCGACACATCGAGCAACCTTGCCGAGCTTTATCTCAATCTCGCGCTTTTCATGCGCCCGGATTTCGATATTGCCCGCTCGCTGCTCGGTGGTGCGCATGAAGCGCAGGAGCGTTGGGCAGATGCGGTCGCCGCCTATGACCGGATTGGCAAGGCCTCACCCCTTTATCTGAATGCACGCATCCAGACCGGCATGGCGCTCGACAAGCTCGACCGCGAGCAGGACGCGGATCGTGTGCTGCGGCGTCTTGCGCGGGACTATCCCGATCGCATCGAGCCGCTGGTCGCCCTTGGCGATATTCATCGCGGCAAGGAAAAATATGCCGAAGCGGCGGCTGAATACGAACGCGCAATCATGCTTGCGGGAGAACCTGCCGAGCGCGACTGGACGCTCTATTACGCGCGCGGCATCTGCTTCGAGCGGCTCGGCGAATGGGAAAAGGCCGAAAAGGACCTGACGCTCGCGCTGGAGCTTTCCGGCGAACATCCGCTTGTTCTGAACTATCTCGGCTATTCCTGGATCGAGCAGCATCACCGCCTGGATGAAGCGCTTGCGATGATCGAAAAGGCTGTCGAGCAGCGGCCCAATGACGGCTATATCGTCGATAGCCTCGGCTGGGCGCGGTATCGCCTCGGCGAATACGACCTCGCCGTGAAATATCTCGAGCGCGCCGTCGAGCTGCAGCCGGGCGATCCGACGATCAACGAACATCTGGGCGATGCCTTCTGGAAGGTCGGCCGCCGCATCGAGGCGCGCTATCAGTGGAGCCACGCCCTGTCACTTGAGCCGGAGCCGCGACGCGAGAAGATCCTTCGTGCAAAGCTCGATCTGGGACTTGAAGCAGGCGAAAAGGCGGAGCAGGAAGCAAGGGCGCTGCCGCAAACCGGCTCATGATGGCAGTGCCGGAACAGGAAAGCGCCTTCGCCAAGATCAATCTGAGCCTGCGCGTGCTCGGCCGAAGGCCTGACGGCTACCACGAATTACAGAGCCTGGTCGTCTTTGCCGCCATCGCCGACAGGCTGGAGGCGCATCATGCCACGGCGTTGACGCTCGAACTCGACGGCCCTTTCGCGGCAACGCTCGCAGGCGAAGCGGACAATCTCGTGCTTCGTGCCGCGCGGAAACTGCGCGATCTCTGCGGCGTCGGGGAGGGGGCCCGCATGACACTTGAAAAGAACCTCCCCGTCGCCTCCGGCATCGGCGGCGGCTCGGCCGATGCGGCTGCGGCGCTGCGCGCGCTGATGCGGCTGTGGCACGTGTCGCCGGATGAGGAGGATCTCATGCGTCTTGCGGCTTCGCTCGGTGCCGATGTGCCGGTCTGTCTCGATCCTGCGCCTGCTCTGATGGGCGGCATCGGAGAGAATATCCGGCACCTGCCGCGCCTCCCGGATTTCTGGCTGCTGCTGGCAAATCCCGGCATTGCACTCTCGACGGCGGAGGTCTTTCGCGCGCTTGCCGCCCCGCCGCTCGCTGCCGCACCGGCAACGGTGCCCTTGCCGGACTTCGCAACGCTTGAAGCTCTCGTTGAATGGCTGCGGGACAATGCGAATGATCTTGAGCGGCCTGCGCGGGCACTTTTGCCGTTGACCGGCGAGGTGATCGGCGAGATAGCGGCAACGCCGGGCTGCCGGCTCGCGCGCATGTCCGGCTCCGGTGCGACCTGCTTCGGCATTTATGCCGGGGGGAGCGAGGCGCATTCAGCTGCAAGGACGCTTGCCGCCGCCCATCCCGATTGGTGGGTCGTCGCGGCGCCGGCCGTCAGTGGTTCCGGTTGATGCAGAATTCGACGAGCTTCGTCAGCGCGTCCCGGTAGGGGCTTTCCGGGAAGATCGCCAGCGCATCGATGGCGATGGCGCCGTAATGTTTCGCCCGGGCGATCGTGTCTTCAAGTGCCGCATGGCGCTGCATCAGCTCGATTGCATGTTCGAGGTCGCCATCCTTCCGCTCACCCTGCTGAAGGGTGCGCTGCCAGAAGGCGCGCTCTTCGGCATTGCCGCGCCGGAACGCGAGCACGACGGGCAGGGTGATCTTTCCTTCGCGGAAATCGTCGCCCGTATTCTTGCCGAGAGAAGCCGAACGGCCGCCATAGTCGAGCGCGTCGTCGACAAGCTGGAATGCGATGCCGAGATTGCGTCCATAGGAATGCAGGGCTGCCGCCTCCGTGCCCTCGCGCTGTGCGATCACCGCGCCGATTTCCGAAGCCGCTGCGAAAAGCGCCGCCGTCTTGGCGGAAATCACGCGCATATAGGCATCTTCCGTCGTGCCCGTGTCCTTGGCCGCGGCAAGCTGCATCACTTCGCCTTCGGCGATGATGGACGCGGCATCCGCGATAATTTCGAGCGCACGAAGCGATTTCGTCTCGACCATCAGCTTGAAGGCGCGGCCAAGCAGGAAGTCGCCGACGAGCACGCTCGCCTGATTGCCCCAGACCATGCGCGCCGTTTCCTTGCCGCGCCGGAGGTCGCTCTCGTCCACAACGTCGTCATGGAGCAGCGTCGCCGTGTGGAGAAACTCCACCGTCGCCGCAAGCTTGATGTGATCCTTGCCCTTGTAGCCGCACATCTTGGAGGCAGCGATGGTGAGCATGGGGCGAAGCCGCTTGCCGCCTGAATTGATGAGGTGGCTGGCAAGATCGGGGATCATCGGCACGTCCGATGCCATCCGCTCACGGATGAAATCGTTGACCGCTTCCATCTCGCCGCGAACCAGCGCCTGCAGTTCGGCGACCGCGTTCTGCCCGCGTCCGCGGTCTTCATCTAGGGGAACAACAACGCCCACGCGCCACTCCTGCTCCGGGAGGGCCGCCCAGCAGCCCGAATTATCCACAACCGGCTTGTGTTATCTTGCCGACATGAGGGAGCATAGGTTGACACCCCCTGTGCGGCAAGGGCCGCTGGCCCTACGTAACTTGGAAGTCATGGCGCCAATCGCCGCATATCGCATGAATCGAAAGGGAACGTCCGGCATGAAGGAGTTGATTCGAACGAACGACCCCGTGCTGGTCTCGTTCCTGATGCACAGGCTGCGCGAAGAGGGTATTGAGCCCTTCGAACTGGATGTCCACATGAGCCTGACCGAGGGCTCGCTTGGCATTCTGCCGAAGCGTATCATGGTGGTGGATGACGACTACGGGCGCGCACGGATCATTCTCGATGAGGTTCAGAGGAGCGGCACATGATGAGCGCGACACTGAAAGATTTGAAGTCCGCCGATGACATTACCGATGACGGCTTTCTCGGCGGCAGGCTGAAAATCCTGCAACCCGCGAAGGGCTATCGCGCGGGGCTCGACGCGGTGATGCTTGCGGCCGCCATTCCTGCGCGCGAGGGCGAGCGCGTGCTGGAGGCGGGTGCGGGTGTCGGTGTGGCAAGCCTCTGCCTCGCCTCGCGCGTGAGCGGAATTGAAGTCGCTGGCCTCGAAGTGCAGCCGGAGCTTGTCGGTCTTGCAGGCGAAAACATCGCGCGCAACGGCTTTTCCGAAAGCGTTTCCATTGCAGAGGGCGATGTCGGCCTGCCTGTGCGCGATCTTGCGGCGGCGGGCTTTGCGCCAAACAGCTGGCACCACGTCTTTGCCAATCCGCCATTTCACGACCCGGCGGCAAGTCCCGCGCCGCCCGATGCCGGCAAGGCGCAATCGCACCATCTGACGCTCGGGTCCGATCTTGTCGACTGGGTGCGCTTTTGCTGCGTCATGGCGCGGCCGAAGGGCACGGTCACCTTCATTCATCGCGCGGATGCGCTCGCCGCGCTGCTCGGTGCCATGTCGGGACATCTCGGCGGCATCGAGGTCTTTCCGCTCTGGCCGGCGGCCGGCAAACCCGCTTCCCGCGTCATCCTGCGCGGCCAGCGTGACTCGAAGGCGCCGCTCGTCCTCCGGCCCGGCCTCGTGTTGCACGGGGCGGATGGCCGCTTCACGCCGCAGGCCGAAAGCCTGCTACGAGAGGGCGCTCCCCTCCGTCTCGACCAGCCGGGCTGAACGCCGGAGCGCGCGGCTTGCCGCTTTCGCCACGCCACCCTATCTATGGTGGCATGAGACACCGAATTGCGCCTTTTCTTCCCGGTCCCCTTCGCCGCCGTGTCGCGCCCGGCTGGACGCCGAAACCGGTTGTCGCCGTGGTCCGCCTTTCCGGCACCATTGGCCCATCCCAGCCGCTGCGCGGCGGGCTCAATCTTGCCGCTGTCGCGCCCGCCCTTGAAGCCGCCTTTTCGATGCGTGGCGTGAAGGCGGTCGCTCTCCTGATCAATTCGCCAGGCGGCTCCCCTGTCCAGTCCTCGCTGATCTACAAGCGCATCCGCTCGCTTGCGGAGGAAAAGGGCTTGCCGGTCTATGCTTTCGCAGAAGATGTGGCGGCCTCTGGCGGCTACATGATCGCCTGCGCGGCTGACGAGATATATGCCGATGAAAGCTCGATCCTCGGTTCGATCGGCGTCGTTTCGGCGGGTTTCGGCTTCACCGGCCTGATCGAGAAACTGGGCGTCGAACGGCGGGTGCACACGGCGGGCGAGAGCAAGGCCATGCTCGACCCGTTCCAGCCGGAAAAACCGGACGAAGTTGCCCGTCTGAAGGCGCTGCAGGGCGATGTCCACGACTATTTCAAGAAACTCGTCTCCGGGGCGCGCGGTACGCGGCTGAAGCAGGATGATCCGGAAATCTTCTCCGGCGCCTTCTGGGCGGGCGAGGGCGCGGTCGCCCGGGGCCTCGCCGATGGCATCGGCGATGTCCGGGGCAAGATGCGCGAGCTTTTCGGCAAGGAAGTGCGCCTCAAGCTCGTCTCCTCGCGGGGCCCCTGGTGGCGGCCCTCGCCCGGCGGTGGCGTCGATTCGAGCCGCTCGGGAGGGCTTTTTGCCCGGCTCGGGGCGGGATTTGCGGCCGAACTTGGCGATGCGCTCATTGCCGCAGCCGAGAGGCGTTCCCTTTGGAGCCGTTTTGGCCTTTAATGATGTCAGCGGTCCTGAAACATTTTCACCGGCCCGCCAGTTCTGAGAGGACGATGACATGACGAAGATCGTCTTTGCCGCCGTTTTTCTGGTGGCATTCTACGCCGCTTATCAGGCGCTCCAGCGCGCCGCGATGCGCCAGCGCGAGGCTTTTGCCCGCGCCCGCCCGCAGAGCCGCATGGAACCGCGCGATCTCGGCACGCTGCGCGACGGCGGCGACGGCATCTACGTGCCGGACCACAGCCGCCGCGACTGAGCTTGCCGCAACTGGCTTGCGTCCGGCGGGCGGACCCCGCACGGGCGCAAATCCCTTTTCCTGCCATGAACTTGACCCTGTCCGGGCCGGCGGCTAGTTTGCGCCCGCCCGAGGCAGCGCGTTCGCGGGCCCTGATTCCGCTGGCCGATCTCGCTTGAAAGCGCCTCCCGACATGACGGCGAAGCCCGACAATTCATTCCAGTCCCTGATCCTGAAACTGCAGGCATTCTGGGCCGCGCAGGGCTGCGTCATTCTCCAGCCCTATGACATGGCGATGGGCGCGGGCACCTTCCATCCGGCGACCACTCTCCGCGCACTGGGCCCGAAGCCCTGGAAGGCGGCTTACGTGCAGCCCTCGCGCCGCCCGACCGACGGCCGCTATGGCGAGAACCCGAACCGCTTCCAGCACTACTACCAGTTTCAGGTGATCCTGAAGCCGAGCCCGGAAAACCTTCAGGAGCTTTATCTCGAAAGCCTGAAAGTGCTCGGCATCGACGCCGCCAATCACGACATCCGCTTCGTCGAGGACGACTGGGAAAGCCCGACGCTCGGCGCCTGGGGCCTTGGCTGGGAAGTCTGGTGCGACGGCATGGAAGTCTCGCAATTCACTTACTTCCAGCAGGTGGGCGGCATCGACTGCAATCCCGTCTCGGGCGAACTGACCTACGGCCTCGAACGCCTTGCCATGTATATCCAGGGCATCGACAACGGCTATGAGCTCGACTTCAACGGCGCCACCGGCGAAGACCGCGTGACCTACGGCGATGTCTTCCATCAGGCCGAAGTCGAATTCTCGGCGCATAATTTCGAGCACGCGAACACGGAAATGCTGTTCCGCCATTTCGAGGACGCGGAAAGGGAATGCGCCTCGCTGCTCGAAAAGGGTCTCGCACTCCCCGCCTATGACCAGGTCATCAAGGCCTCCCACAATTTCAACCTGCTCGATGCGCGCGGCGTGATCTCCGTCACCGAGCGTCAGGCCTATATCGGCCGCGTCCGTGCGCTCGCCAAGGGCTGCGCCGAAGCCTGGGTGAAGTCTCAGGAGGCGCGCGCATGAGCGAGCTTCTTCTCGAACTCTTCTCCGAGGAAATTCCTGCGCGAATGCAGAAGCGCGCGGGCGAGTATCTGGTGCGCCTTGTCGGCGATGCGCTGAAGGAAGCGGGCGTCGAGGGAAAGAATGCGCGCGCCTATGCGACGCCGCGCCGCCTCGCCTTGGTGATCGAGGGCCTGCCCGAGCGCACGCCTGATGTGAAGGAAGAGCGGAAGGGCCCGAAAGTCGGCGCACCGCAACAGGCGATCGACGGCTTCCTCCGCGCGGCGGGCCTCGCCTCCATCGACGAAGCGACGGTACAGGAAGACAAGAAGGGCGCCTTCTATGTCGCGGTGACGGAAAAGAAGGGCAGGGCGACGGCGGATTTGATCGCCGAGATCGTGCCCGGCGTGATCCGCGCCTTCCCCTGGCCGAAGTCCATGCGCTGGGGCTCGGGGAGCCTCCGCTGGGTGCGCCCGCTCCATTCGATCCTCTGCCTCCTTGGTGGCGAGGTCGTTCCCTTCGAGGTCGACGGCATCAAGTCGGGCGACACGACGCGGGGCCACCGCTTCATGGCGCCTGCCGAAGTCGCGGTGAAGGATTTTGCCGATTACGAAATGAAGCTCACGGAAGCGAAGGTCGTTCTCGACCCCGCCAAGCGCGCGCATTTCATCCATGCGGGCGCGAAGGCGCTGGCGGAAGCCGAAGGCCTGACGCTCGTCGAGGACGAGGCGCTGCTCCATGAAGTGGCGGGGCTTGTCGAATATCCCGTGCCGCTGATCGGCCGCATCGACGATGAATTCATGTCCGTGCCGCAGGAAGTGCTGACCAGCACCATGCGCGCGAACCAGAAATATTTCGCGCTGCATGACGCGGCGGGGAAGTTGGCGCCGCGTTTCATCGTGGTGGCGAACCTCGAGGCGGAAGATGGCGGCAAGGCCATTGTCAACGGCAATGAGCGCGTGCTGCGCGCCCGCTTCGCCGATGCCCGCTTCCTCTGGGATCAGGATCGGAAGCACACGCTCACAAGCCGGCTGCCGAAGCTCAAGGAAGTCGTCTTCCACGCCAAGCTCGGCACTATGAGAGAGAAGGTCGAGAGGATTGCGAAGTTAGCGCGTGAAATTGCACCACTGGTGACCGATGTCGACTCGGACAGTGCAGAAATCGCCGGGCGTATGTCAAAGGCCGATCTCGTGAGTCAGATGGTCTATGAGTTCCCGGAATTGCAGGGACAGATGGGCGCCTATTACGCT
>JAJLKS010000018.1:0-6182 GCA_033838765.1 Alphaproteobacteria bacterium | reverse complement strand
GTTCTCGAGAACACCCGCTTCCATGCAGGCGAAGAAAACAACGATCCCGATTTCGCGGGCGAACTCGCGAAGATCGGAAACGTCTATATCAACGACGCATTCTCCTGCGCCCACCGCGCGCATGCCTCGACGGAAGGCATCACGCATTTCCTGCCGTCCTACGCGGGCCGCGCAATGGAAGCTGAACTGACGGCACTCGATGCCGCACTCGGCAATCCGAAACGTCCCGTCGTAGCGATTGTCGGTGGCGCGAAGGTTTCGACCAAGATCGCCCTGCTCGGCAATCTCGTGAAGAAAGTCGATGCTCTGGTGATCGGCGGCGGCATGGCCAACACCTTCCTCGCAGCGCAGGGCAAGAAGGTCGGCAAATCGCTTTGCGAGCCGGACCTTTTCGACACCGCGCGTCACATTCTCGCCAATGCACGTGCGGCGAACTGCGATGTGGTCTTGCCGACGGATGTGGTGGTTGCCGCCGAATTCAAGGCCGGCGCCGCGTCGAAAACCGTGTCGGCCGACGCCGTGCCGGAAGATATGATGATCCTCGATGTGGGGCCGGACACGGTCGCCCATCTTGCCGGACGGTTCGAGACCGCAAAGACCGTGGTCTGGAACGGTCCGCTTGGCGCTTTCGAGGTGCCGCCATTCGATCGCGGCACGGTAGAAGCCGCACGCATCGTCGCCATGCGCAGCAAGCAGGGCGAACTCGTCTCCGTTGCAGGCGGCGGCGACACGGTGGCAGCCCTCAACGAGGCAGGCGCCGCCGATGACTTCACTTATGTTTCCGCCGCGGGCGGGGCCTTCCTCGAATGGATGGAAGGCATCGAATTGCCGGGGGTCGCCGCGCTGAGCCGCAAATAGGCAAGGCAGGCATCGAGGCACGACAGGACCAGAGGGAAAGAAAATGACTGAGACGCTTGAATCGATCGCGCAGGCCATGGTTGCGCCCGGCAAGGGCATCCTCGCCGCCGACGAAAGCTCGGGCACGATCAAGAAGCGCTTCGATGCGATCAACGTCGCCTCGACGGAAGAGAACCGCCGCGATTACCGCGAGCTTCTGTTCCGTACCGAAGAAGCGATGAAGAACTACATCTCCGGCGTGATCCTCTATGACGAGACGATCCGCCAGAAAGCCAAGGACGGCACGCCGCTTGTCGACCTCATCAAGAAGGCTGGTTCCATTCCCGGCATCAAGGTGGACGCAGGCGCAAAGCCGATGGCAGGCTTCCCCGGCGAAACCGTCACCGAAGGCCTCGACGGCCTCGCCGACCGCCTTGCCGAATATTATGACCTCGGCGCCCGTTTCGCGAAATGGCGCGCCGTGATCGATATTTCCGAAACGATCCCGACAAATGCCTGCATCGAGGCGAATGCCGAAGCCCTTGCCCGCTATGCGGCGCTCTGCCAGCAGGCGAAGATCGTGCCGATCGTGGAACCTGAAGTGCTGATGGACGGCGCCCACACTGCCGACCGCTGCTTCGAGGTGACGGAAGCGACGCTCCGCGCCGTCTTCAACCGCCTCGCGCTTCACAACGTGAACCTCGAAGGCACAATCCTGAAGCCGAACATGATCGTCGCGGGCAAGAAGTGCCCCAAGCAGGCCGGCATTCAGGAAGTGGCGGAAAAGACGATCGCCTGCTTCAAGCGCACCGTGCCCGCCGCAATCCCGGGCATTGTCTTCCTTTCGGGCGGCCAGTCCGACGAGGATGCGACGGCGCATCTCGATGCGATGAACAAGATCGGCGGCTTCCCCTGGAAGATGTCCTTCTCCTATGGCCGCGCGCTGCAGGCCGCGCCGCAGAAAGCATGGAGCGGCAAGGCAGAGAACGTTCCCGCCGCGCAAAAGGCCTTCCTGCACCGCGCGAAGATGAACGGTCTTGCCGCGCTCGGCAAATGGGAGAGCGGCCTCGAAAAGTCCGCCTGAACCGGCAGCGATCCACAAATGGTAAACGCCCCGCGCGACGAGCGGGGCGTTTTGCTTTTGCGGCTCCTTTGCCTTTAAACGGGCGCGCGGCTAAAACAGCGCCATGTCAGACCAGTCCTGCCGCCTCTATCTCATCACCCCTCCCCGCTTCGAGCCGAAGGCTTTCGCGGACACGCTGAAGGCCGCGCTCGATGCGGGCGATATCGCCTGCCTGCAGCTTCGGCTCAAGGGCGAGAACGAGGCGCCGCCGGAAGCCGACGCCATCCGCCGCGCGACGGAAGCTCTCATGCCGCTCGCCATGGCGCGCGATGTGGCCTTTCTGATCAACGACAGGCCGGATCTGGCCGCCGAACTGGGCGCAGACGGCGCACATGTGGGGCAGACAGACATGAGCTATGCGCAAGCCCGCAAGATTCTGGGGCCCGACCGCATTATCGGCGTCACCTGCCATGCCTCGCGCCACCTCGCCATGGAGGCAGGCGAAGCAGGCGCGGATTATGTTGCCTTTGGTGCCTTTTATAAAACCGACACGAAAGAGCCTATAAGTAAGGCCGAACCCGAAATCCTCACATGGTGGTCCGAACTCTTCGAGCTGCCCTGCGTGGCAATCGGAGGAATCAACGCGGACAACGCAGCGCCGCTCGTCCGCGCCGGTGCCGACTTCCTTGCCGTATCGTCGGGGGTCTGGTCCCATGAGGACGGACCGGCGGCGGCGGTTCGCGCGTTGAACCGGATCATGATCGAGGAAAGTACCGGCCGATGAGGCATCTGTTTCTTTGTGTAGCACTTCTTGCGGCTTCTCTTGCCGGTGTGTCCCCTGCTTCGGCGGAAGATAATTTTGCGCCTGCCATGAAAGCTTACCGCGAAGGCCGCTTCGAAGAGGCGCGTGGCCTCGCGCGCCCGCTCGCGGAAAAGGGCAATATCGCGGCGCAGCTCATGCTCGGCTCGATCTACAACAATGGCGAAGGCGTAACGCCCGATACCGATGAAGCCGCGCGATGGTTCGCGCTCGCCGCCGAACAGGGCGATGCCAGCGCCCAATATGCGCTCGGCATGATGCATGAATATGGCGGGGTTTCGAACGCGAAGCCGGAAGAGGCCCGCCGGTTGCTCGGGGCGGCCGCCGAGCAGGGCCATGTCGCCGCACAGGCCGAACTCGGCATGATGTACGCCTCGGGGCGCGGCGGCGCTCAGGACCTCGCACTGGCGGCCAGCTGGTTCGAGAAGGCCGCCGAAAAGGGCAATGCCAACGGCCAGTATTACCTTGGCACCCTCTATGCGGCAGGCAGGGGCAAGCCTGAAAATTATGGCGAGGCCGCGCGCCTCTTCACCCTCGCCGCCGACCAGGGCCATCCGCAGGCCAACTACCAGCTTGCCCTGATGCTTCAGGATGGCATCGGCGTCCAGAAGGATATCGCCGGCGCCCTCACGCGTTTCCGCACGGCTGCCGAACGCGGCGTGCCCGGTGCGCAGACCTCGCTCGGTTTCGCCTATCTCGGCGGCGAAGGCGTCGAAAAGAACGATACCCTGGCCGCCAAATGGTTCGCCGAAGCCGCCATGCGCGGCGATGCACTGGCGCAGGACCGCCTCGCCCGTCTCTATTTTCTGGGTCAGGGCGTGACCCGCGATATCACCGCGGCGCTCCTCTGGCAAACGCTTGCAGAAGAAGGCGGCGTGACCGACGAAACCCTGAGGAATGCCATGGAACCGGAAATTACCCCGGAAATCCGGGCAAAGGTTGCCGCCGAGATCGAGAAACTCGAGACCTCGGCAGGGGCTGCCGCGCGCTGAGGACCATTCCAGCCGGCGCGCCCCGAAACCATAAACGCGAAATATCCTGTCCAACCGGGGTGCCAGATGCTATCAGAGCGCCGGCTGCGGTGCCTTTCCGGTGCCTTGCGCCTTGCGAACCCATTTCAAGCATTCGAGCGTCCCATGAAGATCAACGGCAATGAAATCCGTCCCGGCAACGTCATCGAGCATGAAGGCGGCCTCTGGGCTGCCGTGAAGGTGCAGCATGTGAAGCCCGGCAAGGGCGGCGCCTTTGCCCAGGTCGAACTGAAGAACCTCGTCGATGGCCGCAAGCTCAACGAGCGCTTCCGCTCCGCCGAAACGGTCGAGCGCGTCCGCCTTGAGCAGAAGGACTATCAGTATCTCTACGAGAATGACGGGATGCTGACTTTCATGGACAACGAAACCTACGAGCAGATCGAACTTGCGCGCGACTGGGTGGGCGACCGCGCTGCATTCCTGCAGGATGGCATGAAGGTCACCGTGGAAAGCCATGAAGGCAAACCGCTCGGTATATCCCTTCCCGACCAGGTGGTGCTCGAGATCACCGAAACCGAACCGACCGTGAAGGGCCAGACGGCGGCGAGCTCCTACAAGCCTGCCATGCTCGAAAACGGCGTCCGCGTGATGGTGCCTCCCTTCATCACCACCGGCGAAAAGATCGTCGTCGACACGAATGAAGTCACCTATCTCCGCCGCGCGGACTGATAGGAAAGCACCGGATGTCGCGTCACACTCCCTCCATGAGCGTCATGGTCGCTGCCGCCCGCAAGGCGGCACGCGGCCTGCAGCGTGATTTCGGCGAAGTCGAGAATCTTCAGGTCTCCCTGAAGGGTCCTGCGAACTTCGTTACCGCCGCCGACAAGAAGGCGGAGAAGGTTCTCTTCGAGGAACTTTCCAAGGGCCGCCCCGGCTATGGCTTCCTGATGGAAGAAGGCGGCGTCGTGGAAGGTGCGGACAAGTCCCATCGCTGGATCATCGACCCGCTGGACGGCACGACGAACTTCCTCCACGGCATTCCCGTCTTCGCCATCTCCATCGCGCTCGAACGCGAAGGCCAGCTTGTCGCCGGCCTCGTCTACAACCCGATAACGGACGAAATGTTCATCGCCGAAAAGGGCCAGGGCGCATTCCTGAACGACCGCCGCATCCGCGTGGCGGTCCGCCGCGAACTGGCGCAATCTGTGGTGGCGACCGGTATTCCTCATATCGGGCGCCCGGAACATCCGAAGTTCATGGCCGAACTCGGCACTGTCATGAACGAGGTGGCGGGCGTGCGCCGGATGGGCTCCGCCGCGCTTGATCTGGCCTATGTGGCTGCGGGCCGCTTCGATGCCTATTGGGAAAGCAATCTCGCGGCCTGGGACATCGCAGCCGGCATCGTGCTCGTACGCGAGGCAGGCGGTTTCGTCTCCGACCTGAACGGGCGGGACACCATGCTTGCGACGGGCGGCATCGTTGCGGGCAACGAGATCATCTCCCGCAAGCTCGGCGACCTCCTCAAGAAGGCCGGCAAGACCGCCTGAGCGGCAAGCCCCATTTCCGCCCCATTCCGCCCATAGAGCGATGATCCTCCGAGGGTCTGTTCCCCCGGCGCGAACACACCTAGACTGTGCGGCAACGCCGCCTGCATGGTCCCTCACGGATGCCGGAATGACGAGTTCCAGAGAGAACACAGCACGCGCCGCCATGGGCGCCGCCCCGGTCATGACGATCGTTTCGCTGATCCTTGCCGTTTTTCTGGGCACATCCGGTGCCTCCGCCGCCGAAGCACCGCTGCCACCGCCGAAGCAGGCGCTTCTCTCGATACTCTTCGAAGGCACGGAAACGACGCTCGGGCGCACGGCCCGCGAACAGCTCGACAGTTTTTCGGCGGAATATGCCCGAAAGGGCGGACGCCTTGAGCTGCGGGCCTACGCCGGACCGCCGCACGACAAGTCATCCAACACCCGCCGCCTTTCGTTGCGCCGCGCCCTTACCATTCGCAGCGAACTGATCGAACGCGGTATCGTCGCCGAACGCATACATGTGCGCGCCATGGGCGGCGTCTCCGACAGCGGCCCGCAGGACCGTGTGGACATTTCCCTTCCCGGCGGCTGAGAGCCGTACGACACCGAAAGAGGCGAGAGAGGCAAATGGCAAAATCGGACAAGGACGGTATCGGCGTCTCGCAGCCGCGCCCCTATCTCACGCGGATGATGCTCTTCATCATCATCGTGTGTTTCGTCGCAACCATTCTCTACCCGCAGATCGAAACCGCCTTTGTCGCCAATCCGGGGCTCAACGGGTTGATCCTGTTCGTCCTCGTCATCGGCATTCTCTATGCGCTTCGTCAGGTCCTGTGGCTTGGGCCAGAAGTGCGCTGGGTCAACGATTTCCGCCGCGCCGATCCCGGCCTTGCGCTGCCGCCGCCTCCCCGGCTCCTCGCGCCCATGGCAACGATGCTCGGCGAGCGCAAGGGACGGATGCA
>JAJLKS010000017.1:0-8531 GCA_033838765.1 Alphaproteobacteria bacterium | reverse complement strand
CAATGCCTATGGCCGCGTCATCCGCGAGCTTGCGAAAGATCCGGGCAAGCCGGGGCAGGAACTCGTGCTCACGCTCGATCTCGATGTGCAGCGCTTTGCGTGGGAGCGCGTGAAGGGTGAATCCGCCAGCGCCGTCGTCATGGACATCCACAATGGCGATGTCATTTCGATCGTGTCGGCACCGGCCTACAACCCCAATCTTTTCAACATGGGCTATCCGACGGCCGAGTACAAGAAGCTGCTCGAAAGCCAGTATCTGCCGCTGCTCAACAAGCCGCTGGCCGGCATGTATCCGCCCGGATCGACCTTCAAGATGGTCGTTGCCATGGCGGCGATCGAGGCGGGCATCGAACCGTCGCAACGTATTCATTGCCCCGGCCACTACTCGCTCGGCAGCCACGACTTTCATTGCTGGAAGCGCGGCGGCCATGGCGCGATGAACATGCACGATGCGATCAAATATTCCTGCGACGTCTATTTCTACGATGTTGCAAGGCGCATCGGCATCACTGCGATCGCGGAGATGTCGCGCAAATGCGGCCTCGGCCAGACCTATGATTTCGAAGTCCCGGGCGAAAAGGCCGGCCTCGTGCCGACGCCGGAGTGGAAGCGCGCGGCGCGCGGCGAGGTCTGGCATCAGGGCGAAACCGTGATCGCCGGCATCGGGCAGGGCTATCTGCTCGCGACGCCGCTTCAGCTTGCGGTGATGACGGCGCGGATCGCGAATGGCGGCCATGCGGTCGTGCCGCGGCTGACGCGCGCCATCGGCGGCGAGTTGCTGCCGGTTCCGGAGGCAAAACCCATCGGCGTCAGCGAAAAGGCGCTGCTGGCCGCGCAGGCCGGCATGATCGGCGTTACGAACGAGCCGGGCGGCACGGCCTACCGCCATCGGATCGCGGACCCCGGAATGGAACTCGCGGGCAAGACCGGCACGGCGCAGGTGCGCCGCATTTCCCGCGCCGAGCGCGCGACGGGGGTGATCCGCAACGAAGATCTCGAATGGCGCCAGCGCGACCACGCGCTTTACGTCTGCTATGCGCCGGTGCACGAACCCCGTTTCGCAATGTCCGTCGTGGTCGAGCATGGCGGCTCCGGCTCCGCAGCGGCGGCGCCCATCGCGCGCGACATCATGCATGAGGTGCTGAAGCGAAACCCGGGCGGTGCCGAGGCGCGCAGCCGCACCGCGCCTTCCGGGCCGGGGAGGGCCGGCTGATGCTCGATCTTCGCAGGTTTACCGGCCATGAAATGCGGCTCACGGAAAAGCTCGGTGAGTTCAACTGGGGCTTCCTTCTGCTGCTCACGCTGATCGCGACGTTCGGCTTCGTCATGCTCTATTCGGTGGCGGAGGGGAGTTTCTCTCCCTGGGCGATGCGCCAGGTCGGGCGTTTCGCCGTTGGCGCATGCATCCTGCTGGTCGTGGCGATGATCGATCTCCGGCTCTGGATGCGCGTTGCCTATCCGCTTTACGCCGTCGCGCTCGCCATGCTGGTTGCGGTCGAGATCACGGGCTTTGTGGGCATGGGTGCGCAGCGCTGGCTCAATCTCGGTTTCGTCTCGATCCAGCCTTCCGAAGTGATGAAGGTGACGCTGATCCTCGCGCTTGCCCGGTATTTTCACGGCCTGACGCTCGATGAAGTGTCGCGGATCAGGAATCTGCTCGTGCCGCTGGCAATGGTCGGCGCGCCGGTCGGTCTCGTCGTACTGCAGCCCGATCTCGGCACGGCCATTCTTCTGATGGCGAGCGGCGGCGTACTCTTCTTCGCCGCAGGGTTGCGCTGGCGCTTTTTCATCATCGCCGGTGCGGGTGTGCTTGCAGCCATTCCGGTGATCTGGAGCCGGCTGCACGACTATCAGCGCAATCGCGTGCTGACCTTCCTCGAGCCGGAGCGCGATCCGCTCGGCACCGGCTATCACATCCTCCAGTCGAAGATCGCGCTGGGCTCGGGCGGTGTCCTCGGCAAGGGCTACATGGAAGGCACGCAGAGCCAGCTGAACTTCCTTCCGGAAAAACACACCGACTTCATCTTCACCATGCTGGGAGAGGAACTGGGCCTTGTTGGCGGCGTCGTGCTGCTCGCGCTCTATTTCATCGTTCTCATGGCCTCGCTCAACATCGCGCTCCAGTGCCGCAACCAGTTCGGTCGGCTCCTTGCGATGGGCGTCTCCATGACGTTCTTCTTCTACGTCTTCATCAATACGGCGATGGTCATGGGCCTTCTGCCGGTGGTCGGCGTGCCGCTGCCGCTCGTCTCCTATGGCGGTACATCGATGCTCTCGCTGATGTTCGCCTTCGGGCTCCTGATGAGCGTCCATATCCACCGGAATCTGGAGATTTCGCGCGGCCCGAGCGCCTTCTGGTAGTCTTGTTCTGGGCAATCTTCCATGGCGGGCCAAGTCCGCTGGACAGGCCATCATTCCTTTGCTATAGGCACCGCTCCCCCACAAGATCGGTGGCCGGGATGGTGGTTTCCACCGGCCGTTCAGGCGGCACGGCGGGCGCATAGCTCAGTTGGTAGAGCAGCTGACTCTTAATCAGCGGGTCCAAGGTTCGAGTCCTTGTGCGCCCACCAAACTTCTCCGAATCATGTGCAGGCGGGCGTTTTGGCGCCGATATCTGCCCAGGCCGTTTCCCAACCGTCGTGATGGTTCGCGCCCGGCAATTCCTCAAGCGTGATGCAGCGTGTCTCGCGCATGCGGGCCAGAAATGAGCGGTTGATTGCCGGGGGAACGACATCGTCCCTCGCGCCAGCATAATGCGTCTGCGGGAGGCTTGCGAGGCGTTCGGCGTGGTCTGCCGGGTTCAGCGAGCCGGCAAGCCGTGTGACCTTGTGATGGGTTGTGAAGGCCGTGGTGTCGAGCGGCGAGGCCACCGTCTTCAGCCAGATCACGTCGGTGCGCCGCATGGCGGCAAGCGCGGCGACGACACCGCCGCCCGAATATCCCACGAGCGCAACGCGGTCCGCGCCGGACTTCCGCTTCAGCATATCGATGGCGTCGTTCGATGCGGCGATCACAGCTTCGCTGTAGCGGGCGCCGGTCCAGAGGTTTCCGTTGCAGCCGCGTGCCGCTTCGCCGCCGGTGAACTGGCAGGGCCGGGCAAGCCAGGCCACCGACGGCGCCTTGTCCATGGCGGCAAGGCGCAAGGCGAGAGGGTTGAGCGGCGTCGGGTCGTCCGATCGTTCGCCAATCCGCTTCCAGGCAAAGCCGTCGCCCTCGATATAGACGACGAGCGTATCGCTCGCGCAGCCGGCTTTCAGGCGGGCGTGAAGGTCGAATTCTGCCGTCTGAAGGGTGAGCGGTGCGAGCGCGCCCGCCGCCGCGATCCGGTCTGCATTGGCCCGGCGCTCGGCCGGGGCCGCCACGGTGCAGGCGGCCAGCGCAAGCGTCAGAAGTGCGGCGAGGGCGGGGCGAAGCATCATGATCCCATCGGCAATAAAAAGCGCGGCTCCGGAGTGAACCAGAGCCGCGCGATCATGGATAGCAGGTTTGGCGCCCCTATCGAGCGGACGTTCAGGCCCCGGCAGAGAACCGGCGGCTCTGCTTGCCGCCGTCCTGCTTGCGCTGACCCTGCTTCTGGCCGCCCGGCTTGCGCCCGGCATTGGGGTTGCCGCCGCGGGATTCCTGGCCGCCATTCGGCTTGCCGCCGAAGCGGCGCTGCTTGCCCGGCTGGTTGCGGTTGCCGCCGCCTGCCTTGCGCGGGCCGCCATGGCCCGGGCCGCGCGGCGCGCGGGGTTCGCCCGCCGGCACGACAATCTGCTCGCCCAGCCATTCGGTCGTATCGACGACAGTGAGCGGGCGCCTGGTCAGCTTCTCGATGCTGCGCAGATGGCCGCGTTCGGCATTGTCGCAAAAGGAGATTGCGATGCCGCTGCGGCCGGCGCGTGCCGTGCGGCCGATGCGGTGAACATAGCTTTCCGGCTCGTTCGGCAATTCGTAGTTGATGACGTGGGTGATGTCGGCCACGTCGATGCCGCGCGCGGCAATGTCGGTCGCAACGAGAACGCGCGCCTTGCCATTGCGGAAATTGTCGAGCGCGCGCTGGCGGGCGCCCTGCGACTTGTTGCCGTGGATCGCTTCCGTCGGCACGCCGGATTTCTCCAGCTGCTCGCTCACCCGGTTCGCGCAATGCTTGGTGCGGGTGAAGACGATGACGCGCGACAGATCCGCATTGTCGAGGAGCTTTGCCAGAAGCTCGCGCTTCTTCTTGCCATCGACATGCAGGACGCGCTGGTCGATCTTGTCGACGGTAACGACTTCCGGCGTCACTTCGACGCGCACCGGATCGTTCAGGATCTCTGCGGCCAGATGCTCGATCGTCTTCGGCATGGTGGCCGAGAAGAGGAGGGACTGGCGGTCCTTCGGCAGAGTCGCGACGATCTTCTGCACGTCGCGCACGAAGCCCATGTCGAGCATACGGTCGGCTTCGTCCAGCACCAGCACGGAGGTGCGGCGCAGGTCGACATGCTTCTGGTTCATCAGATCGAGCAGGCGGCCGGGCGTTGCGACGAGAATGTCGACGCCGCCGGACATGGCGCGCACCTGACGGAACTGGTTCACGCCGCCGAAGATCGACGTATGACGCAGCTTCAGGTTGCGGCCATAGGTTTCGATGCTTTTCGCAATCTGGACAACGAGTTCACGCGTCGGCGCGAGAATGAGCGCACGGGCCTGCTTCGGCTGGCGCTTTTCGAAATTCTCCGACAGGTATTGCAGGATCGGCAGGGTGAAGGCAGCCGTCTTGCCCGTGCCCGTCTGGGCGAGGCCAAGCAGGTCGCGGCCTTTGAGAAGGGCGGGAATGGACTGGGCCTGAATGGGGGTCGGGTGGGTGTAGTTCTGGTCCGCGAGGGCGCGGGTCAGCGGTTCGGCAACGCCGAGATCCGCAAAGGTCTTGTTCGTCATTTACTCAAGTTCTTTCAAGTCAACGTCGTGCGCCCGGCCACTATGACCGGTGCTTTAACGCGGGTTCTTGCCGCGTTCCAACGCGCTTGGAATCGGGAAGGGTCAGATTGTTTCGGGATCAGGCGGTGCCGAAGGGCAGCGCAAAGCGCGCACACGAAAACAACTGGCCGTGACATGGGGCTTTTCCGGCGGAATGTCAAGAAACAAGCTGTTCCGGCCGCTTCCGGGGGCGGCGCGGATTGTCGCGGGGGCCGCCCGCGGGCATCATCGTGCCCCCATGCACTGAAAGCGGACGATTCGATGATTACTGCCTATGTGCATGCCAATGGCATGTTGAAACCGGTGGCGCTCCAGCGCGGCGACGCGATACCGGAGTCCGCCGTCTGGATCGATGTGCTTTCGCCGCAGGACGAGGATCTCGTCTATCTCGACAAGGCGCTCGGTCTCGATGTACCGACCGAGGAAGACATGCGCGAAATCGAAATGTCGAGCCGCCTCTATCAGGAGGACGATGCGCTCTACATGACTGCGACGATGATCTGCAACGCCGATACGCCGGAGCCGCGCAATGTGCCGGTCACATTCGTGCTCGCGCGTCAGCGCCTGCTGACGCTGCGCTATGCCGAGCCGCCGCCGTTCCGCATGTTCGCCGCGCATGTGCAGCGGCATGTCATTCCCTGCGCGAGCGGCGAAGAGGTGCTGGCCGGGCTGCTCGATGCGATCGTCGACCGCATCGCCGATATCCTCGAGCGCGTTCAGGGCGATGTCGATGCGCTGTCGAGCGAGATATTCAAGCATCACGGGCGCACGAAGCGCGACTACAACGCGATCCTCGTGCGGATCGGCGTCTGCCATGGTTTCATCACCAAGGCGCGCGACAGTCTGGTGAGCTTTGGCCGCATGGTGAGTTTCGTCGCGCGGCCGAGCGAGACGAAGCGGGCCAAGGCGACGGAGCGGAGTTTCAAGACGGTCGCCCGTGACGTTACCTCGCTCAGCGATCACGCCTCGTTCCTCGCGAACAATATCAGCTTCATGCTCGATGCCACACTCGGCCTCATCAACAATGAGCAGACCGGCATCATCAAGATTTTCTCGGTTGCGGCGGTCGTCTTCCTGCCGCCGACGCTGATTGCCAGCATCTACGGCATGAATTTCGAGTTCATGCCCGAGCTTGCCTGGGCTTGGGGCTATCCCATGTCGGTCGGACTGATGGTGGTCTTTGCGATCCTTCCCTATCTCTTCTTCAAATATCGCGGCTGGCTATGAGCGGCATGCGGACGGAGTGGATATGGATCCGCCATGCGCCGGTGCAGGGGCAGGAGAGCCGCTATTTCGGTCAGCTCGACGTGGCACCGGAGCCGGTTGATCCGGCACTGGCTGCCGCCATTGCGCGGCGTCTGCCGGGTGTCTCCGTCTGGCTTTCCTCGCCGCTCACCCGTGCGCGCGTTACGGCCATGGCGCTCAAGCCCGGTGCGGACCCCATCTCCGTGTCGGATTTCAACGAGCAGAATTACGGGCTCTGGCAGGGCCGGTCCTACAACGATGTCTATACGGCCAACCGCACGCTCGACTGGGCCTGGCCTGCCGAGATCGTGCCGCCCGAGGGCGAGAGCTTTGTCGATGTTGCCACGCGCGTCTATGCCGGCATCCGCCGCCTGAGCGAGCATTATGCAGGGCACACGCTCGTTTCCGTCGGTCATGCGAACACGATCCGCGCGGCAATCGCGCTCGCGCTCGACATTGATCTCGCAACGGCGCTGCGCATCGACGTTGCGCCGCTGTCGATCACGAAGCTTGGATGCCGGATGGTGGATGGCGAGGCGCAGTGGAGCGTCGGCTGCATCAATTCGGAAGTGGGGCGCTGACGCCTCACGCCTTCCGCGCTTCCTCTTCCCAGAGCGAGATGCAGTTGGCGACGTGGCATTCGGCTTTTTCCAGAGCTTCCACGACGAGTGCGATGCGCTTTCCTGTCATGTCCTGATAGGCCGAGGCCATGAAGATGCCGCTCGCATGGGTTTCGATCTCGTCGCAGAGGTCGGGATCGGCGCCCGCCTTGCGCAGCGTATCCGCGATGTCATGCAGGCGGTCCGCCGCTTCCGCGATGTCGCGCGAGGCGCGGTCTGCCGCTTCCGCCACGGCTGAGAGATCGTCGTTCGAGACGGGAATATTGTGCCGTTCGCCGGGCTTCACGGCGGCAATCGCCGCGCGGGTTTCGCTCATGGCGCGGCGCATTTCCTGCATCTCGTGATAGAGGAAGCCGTAGCGCGCATCGGCTGCCGTTTCGCGTGCGAGGTCGTAGAGCCGCTCGATGGCGGCGATCACCTCGTCCGTGCCGCTCATGCGGTTGCGGCGCGCAAATTCCTGCAGGAACCAGCGTCCGCGCGGCGTTTCCAGCACCGCCCGTTCGATGGCGTCATATTCGTCCTGGTCGATCCTGTGGGCGGCGTCGCTCATTTCCGGGGCTCCGGGGGATGTCGGGTTCCCGGCATTATCCGCGCCATTGATTGAGCCCCTGTTAACCCGCTTGCCGCCGCCGCCCGGACATGCGAGGGAAGGGCGGAATTCCGACGAAAAGGGCCATACCGTGCAGCTTCCCATCGACATAGAGAGCATCAAGGGCTTCATGGATGCGGCGGAGGGCAGGGCGCTCCACGAGGCGGCGCTCGAGGCCTCCCGCCTCGGGCCGGTGCTCGAAATCGGTTCCTATTGCGGCAAGTCGACGGTCTATATCGGCGTCGCCTGCCAGCAGAATGGTGCGGTGCTCTACGCGCTCGACCATCACTATGGCTCGGAAGAAAACCAGAAGGGCTGGGAGCATCACGACGAGGCGCTTTACGACGCGGAGACGGACCGGCTCAACACCTTCCCGCTCTTCCGCCGCACCATGCGCATGGCGAGGCTCGAGGATACGGTGGTGCCGCTCGTCGCACCGTCCGAGGTCGTTTCGAAAGGCTGGGCAACGCCGCTCGCCATGGTCTTCATCGATGGCGGGCATGGCATGGAACCGGCACTCACCGATTACCGGCTCTGGGCGCCGCGCGTCATGCCGGGCGGCATCCTTGCCATCCATGACGTCTTCCCGGACCCGAAGGATGGCGGACGGCCGCCCTACGAGATCTACAAGATGGCGCTGGCGTCCAATCTCTTCGCGGAAGAGAAGGTGGTGAAGAGCCTGCGTATCCTGAGACGGCTTTCCTGAGCTAGGTGCCGAGCCTCTGCTGAAGAGCCTCGACATGGCGCCGCAGCAGCTTCACAAGCGTCTGTTCGTTTTCGGCGAAGCGTTGCGTCGGCACCGGGATGGATATGGCCGCCAGCTCGCCGGACGGACCTGTCACGCTCATTGCTATTGCCGAGATGCCGGGTGAATTTTCCTCACGATCATATGCGATACCGTTCTTTCTGATTTCTGCGATCTCGCCCTCCAGTGCCTCCCATGAGGTCAGCGTCTTCGCCGTCAGCTGCGTCAGCACGAGCTTCTTCTTCAGTTTCGCCAGCGTCGCCTCGTTCATTGCCGCCAATGCCGCTTTGCCGTTTGCGGAGGAGTGGAGGGGAAAGGCGACGCCGAGGCCGGAAATTGCGGCAAGCCGGTGTGTGCCTGCTATCTGGTCCACGAACACAATCTTCTCGTTGTC
>JAJLKS010000016.1:0-4284 GCA_033838765.1 Alphaproteobacteria bacterium | reverse complement strand
CCGCTGCGCGAAGTGGCCCTGCCGAGCGGCATTCTTGTCGGAGCGGTGATACGGGAAGGTGAGGTCATCATTCCACGCGGCAACACCGAAATTCGGGCCGGCGATCGCGTCGTGCTTTTCGTGCGCTCCGATCAGGTGAAGAAAGTTGAACGGATGTTCCGCGTCAGCCTCGAATTCTTCTGATCCGAAAGGCCGTTTCTTGTCCCGCATCGCTTATGTTAGCGGCCGTTACATCCGCCACGCCGAAGCCGCTGTGCACATTGAAGATCGCGGTTATCAGTTTGCGGACGGTGTCTATGAAGTTTGCGGTATCCGTGAGGGAAAGTTCATGGATGAGCGCCTTCACATGGCCCGCCTCGATCGTTCGCTGAAAGAGCTGCGGATTGCGGAGCCGATGAACCTGCGTGCATTGCGGCTTGTGATGCGCGAGGTTGTCCGCCGAAATCGTGTCAATGATGGGCTCGTCTACCTGCAGGTGACGCGTGGCATTGCCCCGCGCGACCATCCTTTCCCGGCGTCTCCCGTGCCTCCCTCGGTCGTCATCACGGCCAAGCGGCTCAATACCGCTCGCATTGCCGCCGCGGTCGAAAATGGCGTTTCGGTTGTCACCATGCCGGACATTCGCTGGGCGCGGCGGGACATCAAGTCGGTTTCCCTGCTGCCCAATGTTCTGGCAAAGCAGGCTGCCCGCGAGGCGGGAGCCTACGAAGCCTGGCTGGTCGATGGCGACGGCTTCGTAACGGAAGGTTCCTCGACCAATGCCTGGATCGTGGACCGAGACGGCCGCCTCATCACGCGGCCAGCCGGCTCGGACATCCTCAATGGCGTCACAAGACTGGTTCTGCTTGAGGCGGCCCGTGCCGAGGGGGTCGAGGTTGTCGAGCGCCCCTTCACGCCCGGGGAGGCCGGGGGTGCCCGCGAAGCCTTCATCAGCGCCTCATCCGCGATTTTGATGCCGGTGACGCGTATTGATGGCCAGCCGGTTGGAAATGGTGCACCTGGCTCCCTTTCCTTGCGGCTGCGCGCGGCTTATTTGAAGCATTGCGAATTGAGTTGACGGCAGAGACTCCGAAAAACACAAAATAGGCGCAAAACATATGTAATTTGCATTTGCGAATTGAATTTCGCACTTGCAGCATGAATTGAAACGCCTGACTGTACTGATTGAGAGCCGCAGCCAGTTTCCCGCCCTTGCGGGGAGCTTGTGCAAAGAAAGAGCCGGGCCCCCCGCGGCGAAGGTCCGGCCCCACGAACTTCAAAAATGGGGTTTACCCATGGAAAAGACCCATAACCTCCAGGACACGTTCCTGAACCACGTTCGCAAGAACAAGACGAACCTCACGATCTTTCTGGTCAATGGCGTCAAGCTTCAGGGCGTGGTTACCTGGTTTGATAACTTTTGTGTGTTGTTGCGCCGGGACGGACATTCGCAGCTCGTGTATAAGCACGCGATCTCAACCATCATGCCGGCCCAGCCCGTTCAGCTCTTCGAACCTGAAGAAGGCGGGGGCGAGGCCTGAGAGAAACTGATTGACTGACGAAAACGAGAATGACGGTAGCGCATCGCGCGGGCCCGGCGCGTTTCAGGTAACGCCGAAAGAGGCCACCCGCGCCTTTGTGCTCGTACCCTGGCTGAAGTCGGCGGACCTCAAGGCCCGGCGGGATGAGGTAAAGCCTCGATCGCCCGAATCCCGCCTTGAAGAGGCGGTGGGTCTAGCAGCCGCCATATCGCTCAATATTGTCGGAACCGCCGTGGTGCCGCTGGCCAACCCGCGTCCGGCAACGCTGCTGGGGGAAGGCAAGGTCGAGGAGCTCAAGAGGCAGATCGCGTAACTGCGGGCCGAACTCGTCATCGTCGACGGTCCGCTGAGCCCCGGCCAGCAGCGCAATCTCGAAAAGGCGTGGAAGGTCAAAGTGCTCGACCGGACTGGCCTCATCCTCGAAATATTCGGCGAGCGCGCACATACGCGCGAAGGTGCGCTTCAGGTCGAACTCGCTCATCTCAATTATCAGAAGACGCGCCTCGTTCGAAGCTGGACCCATCTCGAGCGCCAGCGTGGCGGTTTCGGCTTCCTGGGCGGCCCCGGTGAAACCCAGATCGAAGCCGACAGGCGCATGATCCAGGAGCGCATCACGAAGATCGAGCGGCAGCTCGAAACGGTGACACGCACCCGCGAACTGCATCGCAAGAAGCGCCGCGAAGCGCCATATCCTGTCGTCGCCCTGGTTGGCTACACCAACGCAGGCAAGTCGACGCTGTTCAACCGGCTGACGGTCGCCGGCGTCTTCGCCGAGAACCTGCTTTTCGCAACTCTCGATCCGACCATGCGCGCTCTCGAACTCCCGAGCGGCCGCAAGGTGATCCTCTCCGATACGGTAGGCTTTATATCGGATCTGCCGACGCATCTCGTCGCGGCTTTCCGCGCAACGCTGGAAGAAGTGCTGGAAGCAGATGTCATCCTCCATGTCCGCGATGCAGCGCATGAGGAAACCGAAATTCAGAAGAAGGATGTCGAGGACGTGCTAGCCTCGCTCGGCGTCACGAAGGAAAGCGCCGCCGAAAACGGCCAGCGCGTCGTCGATGTACTGAACAAGATTGACCTGCTGCCAGATGAAATGCACGAGGCGGCTGTCAATCTGGCCGCGCGCGATGTGCTGACGGTTGCCGTCTCCGCAATGACGGGAGAAGGGACTGCTGGGCTTCTCGCACTGGTCGACAGCCTCATCGTCGATGAGGAGCGCGCCGTTCACTTCGACCTGCCTGCCCGGGAAGGCGAGGCAATCGCCTGGCTCCACGCGAATGCACATGTGCGCGGGCGTGAGGACGATGCCGAAGGTATGGTCCATCTCGATCTCGGAATCACGCCCATTGTCGCCGGTCGTTTTGAAAAGCGTTTTCCGGATCTGGCCCGCCGCCTTGGCTCCACGGCGGCACGATAGAGATGGACCGTTTCGCCGAAGATGTAGCCGCGCTCATGCGTGAAGTGGCCACGCGGGAAATCATGCCTCGCTTCCGCGCACTCGCAGAGCACGATATCGAGGAACAGGAGAAGGGCGATCTTGTAACCGTTGCAGATCGCGCTTCGGAGATATGGCTTACGCCGCGCCTGGAAGGGCTGCTTGCCGGCTCTCACGCGCTGGGCGAAGAGGCTGCCGCAGCGGATGCATCGCTGATGTCTCGCATCGACAGCGACGCGCCGCTCTGGACCATAGACCCTGTGGACGGCACCGCGAATTTCGTCGCAGGCAGGGAAACTTTCGGTGTCATGTTGTCCCTGATCGAAAGGGGCGAGGTAACGCGCGCCTGGATCTATCTGCCGGTTACGGATGAACTTGCCGTGGCGGCGCGGGGCGAGGGCGCCTGGTGGCACGACGCATCCGGCGCAAAGCGGCTCAACGCAGGACAGGCGCCAGCCGACATGGCGGCACAGGGCGCCAGCTTCTATGTGCGATTCATGCCGGACGGCTGGAAGAATGCCATCACCTCACATGCGCAAGGTGTTGGCCGCACGTCATCGTTTCTCTGTTCGGCGGTTGACTACACGAATGTCGCGCGAGGTACGCATGATTTCGTGACCTATCACCGCATGTTGCCCTGGGACCATGCGCCGGGCTCGCTCATTCTGCGCGAGGCGGGCGGCGTCATTCGGGACATGGAAACCGGTGAAGATTACGCGCCGCGAAACCTCAAGGGGCCGCATTTGATTGCGCGCGACGAGGAAAGCTGGCGGCGGACGGCGGACGCGATCCGCGCCCTTCGCGGTCATCTCTAGTTGCTGCGCTCCTCGCTCTTCGCGTCGTTCCAGAGCGCATCCATTTCCTCAAGCGAAGACTCTTCGGGCTTTTTGCCACGCGCAGCCAGCTTCTCCTCGATCCGGCCGAAACGGCGGCGGAACTTGGCGTTTGCGCGGCGAAGCGCCGCCTCTGGATCGATCTTCATGTGCCGCGCCAGATTGGCATAAACAAACAGCAGGTCGCCCATTTCGTCTTCAAGCCGGTCCGGGTCGCCGCCCTTTGCGATCTCGGCGGAAAGTTCGAGCATTTCCTCGTTCAGCTTGTCGATGACCAGTGAGGTGTCAGGCCAGTCGAAGCCAACACGCGCTGCGCGGTTCTGGAGCTTGACGGCGCGGGCGAGAGCGGGAAGGGTGAGCGGTACATCGTCGAGGATACTCGTTTGCGCGGACCCTTTCGCCGCCTTCTCCTGCGCTTTGATATCTTCCCAGCGGGTCTTCACCTCTCCGGCGCTCCGTTCGCCTTCTCCGCCGAACACGTGCGGATGCCGCC
>JAJLKS010000015.1:0-2821 GCA_033838765.1 Alphaproteobacteria bacterium | reverse complement strand
CCGCCAGCCGGTCCGCCAGCGCTTGCGAAAGAATGGCGCGGTAGTCGTCATTCTTTTTCTTGAATTCCCTGGCCACATCGTCTTCGCCGAACCCGGCGCTGACGCAGAACGCGCCGATATAATCCTCGACGCCGCTCTCCTTCGGCGCCACGAAATCGGCCAGTGCAAAATTCGCACGCTCGGACGTCCGCTTCATCTGCTGGCGCAGCGAATGGAAGGTCGCCAGCGTCTCCTTGCGGTCATCGCCCGTATATAGCTCGATATCGTCGATGCCGACTTCGTTCGCAGGCCAGAAACCGACGACGGCGCGCGCCCTCAGCCACTTCTCCTCCACCATCTGCTTCAGCATGTCCTGCGCATCGGCAAAGAGCGAGCGCGCCGCCTCGCCCACGGTCTCGTCTTCGAGAATCTGCGGATAGCGGCCTGCAAGTTCCCAGGTCTGGAAGAACGGCGTCCAGTCGATATAGGGGACAAGCGTCTCGATGGGATAGTCGTCGAACACCCTGGTGCCGAGGAATGCAGGCTTCACGGGCTTGTAGCCGTCCCAGTCGATCTTGAGCCGGTTCTCGCGCGAGGCTTCGAGCGTCTGCCGGTCCTTCTTCTGCCCCGCCGCATGACGCGCCGCGAGGTCCGCATAATTCTTCCTTATGTCGGCGATATAGTCGGTCTTGCGCTCTGAAATGAGATTGGAAGCAACGCCCACCGCGCGGCTCGCATCCGTCACATAGATCGCCTGCCCCGCCTTGTAGTTCGGGTGGATCTTGACCGCGGTGTGAATCTGGCTCGTCGTCGCACCGCCGATCATCAGCGGAATGTCGAATCCCTGCCGTTCCATCTCGGCCGCGACATGGCACATCTCGTCGAGCGACGGCGTGATGAGCCCCGAAAGCCCGATGATATCGACCTTGTGCTTGCGCGCCTCTTCGAGAATTTTTTCCGCCGGCTGCATCACACCGAGGTCGATCACCTCGAAATTGTTGCACTGGAGGACGACGCCCACGATGTTCTTGCCGATGTCGTGCACGTCACCCTTCACCGTCGCCATGAGAATGCGCGCGGCGGCATCCTCGTCGGTGATGCCGAGTTCTTCCTTTTCCTTCTCCATGAAGGGCATGAGATAGGCAACGGCCTGCTTCATCACGCGCGCGCTTTTCACGACCTGCGGCAGGAACATCTTGCCCGAACCGAAAAGATCGCCGACGACGTTCATGCCGTCCATCAGCGGCCCTTCGATAACGTGCAGCGGCCGGTCGAACAGGTGCCGCGCCTCCTCCACATCCTCCTCGATGAAGGCGTTGATGCCCTTCACCAGCGAATGGGTGATGCGCTCCTTCACAGGCTTCTCGCGCCAGGACAGGTCTTCCTCGCGCTTCTTGCCCGCCTCGCCCTTGAAGCGTTCGGCAATCTCGAGCAGCCGCTCCGTCGCATCCGGCCGCCGGTTGAGGATCACATCCTCCACGCGCTCGCGCAGGTCCGGTTCGATGTCGTCATAGATCGCAAGCTGACCCGCATTGACGATGCCCATGTCCATCCCCGCCTTGATGGCGTGATAGAGGAACACGGAATGCATCGCCTCGCGCACCGGCTCGTTGCCGCGGAACGAGAACGAGATGTTCGAGACGCCGCCCGAGATGTGCGCATAGGGCAGGTTCTGCTTGATGCGCGCGCATGCCTCGATGAACTCGACGGCATAATTGTTGTGTTCCTCGATACCGGTCGCCACCGCAAAGATGTTCGGATCGAAGATGATGTCTTCCGGCGGAAAGCCGATTTTCCGGGTCAGCAGATTATAGGCCCGCTCGCAGATCTCGAACTTGCGGTCGGCCGTATCGGCCTGGCCTTCCTCGTCGAAGGCCATGACGACAGTCGCCGCACCGTAACGCTTGATCTTGCGTGCCTGGGCGAGAAAGGCTTCCTCGCCTTCCTTGAGACTGATCGAATTGACGATCGGCTTGCCCTGAACCCGCTTCAGGCCCGCCTCGATGACGTTCCATTTGGACGAGTCGATCATGATCGGCACGCGCGCAATATCCGGCTCCGCCGCGATCAGATTCAGGAACTTGATCATGGCAGCCTCGGAATCGAGCATGCCCTCGTCCATGTTGATGTCGATCACCTGCGCGCCGTTCTCGACCTGCTGGCGCGCGACGTCCAGCGCCTCCGCGAAACGGTCTTCGAGGATCAGCTTCTTGAAGCGCGCCGAACCCGTCACATTGGTCCGCTCGCCGACATTGATGAAGTTCGCCGTGGTTTGAGTCATCTCATCCCGATCTTGCTTTGTAAGTTCCCGTTCAGGCGCAGTGGCCCGCTCGTCAGTCCGCTGCGAAAGGCTCCAGGCCCGATAGACGCATCCGCCGCTCGATCTCCGGCACCTCGCGGGGCTTGCCGCCCTTGGCGGCTTCCGCGATCGCGCGGATATGGTCCGGTGTCGTGCCGCAGCAGCCGCCGAGAATATTCACCAGCCCCGACGACACGAATTCGCCGACCAGCTTCGACATCTGTGCGGGGCTCTCGTCATATTCACCCATCTCGTTCGGCAATCCCGCATTGGGATGCGCAGAGACGAGCGTATCGGCCACGCGCGACAGCGTGTCGATATGCTGGCGCATTTCCTTCGCGCCCAGCGCGCAGTTGAGTCCGATGGAAAAAGGCTCCACATGCCGAACCGAATTCCAGAAGGCTTCCGGCGTCTGGCCCGAAAGAAGCCGGCCCGACATGTCCGTGATCGTGCCCGAAATCATGATCGGCAGCGTCACGCCATCCTCGTCGAACACATCCTGAATGGCATAAAGCGCAGCCTTCGCATTCAGCGTGTCGAAAA
>JAJLKS010000014.1:0-2816 GCA_033838765.1 Alphaproteobacteria bacterium | reverse complement strand
CATGCAGACGAGCGGGGGCCTGTCCTACAGGGTGCAGGCCAGACTTTCCGGCACCGGTCTTTCGACCTCCGGCAAGGCGACGCTCGACAATTTGGGTTTTGTCGCCTCATCCGTCACGGCGCGCGGCGTCAGTGGCGAAGTCAATCTGAGGAACCTCGTTCCGCCCGCAACGAACGGTGTCCAGACCCTGACCGTTCGCGAGCTCGTTGCAGGCGTGCCGCTCGAGTCGGGAACGGTTTCATTCGAACTCGACCGCGCGGGCCTGCGGATTGTCGATGCATCATGGCCCTTTGCCGACGGCAAGCTCGTTCTCGCGTCGCGCGATACGCCGGCTCTGGCGGATGAAGCTGCGTTTCTGCTGACGGTCGAGAATGTCGATCTGGGAATTCTGCTCGAAGTCGCCGATGTCCCCGGGTTGAGGGCCACCGGGCATATTGCCGGTAGCATTCCGGTGGTGATCCGCAACGGCGATCCGGTGCTCGTGGATGGTGCCCTTGCCGCGCAGGAAAATGGCATCATCGTCTATCAAGGTGAGGCGGGCGAGGCAGTGCAGACGGAGCAGACGAAGCTGCTCACAGATGCGTTGAAGAATTTCCATTACACGGCGCTCAGCGGCGGCCTGTCCGGCAATGCAAATGGCGAAGTCGTGCTCCGCCTGTCATTGCGGGGGTCCAACCCGGATCTCTATGAGGGCTATCCATTTGCGATCAATGTGAATGTGGAAGGATCGCTTGCGGACCTGTTTCGCCGTGGTACCGTTGGCTTCAGGCCTCTTGAGCTCATCAAGCAGAATCCGGATACGTCCGATGTGCCGTGAAAGCCGAGGGTGGGGTTCCGCCGAGTGAAAGTTCCGCTTCGAGGCAGGAAAATGCGAGCGACATACATGCAGAGATTTCAAGCCATCGATTTCCGGCGGCATTTTGCCGTGCCCTTTGCGTCCGCAGTGACTTGCCTCGTGGCGGCAGGCTGCAATCCGACGGTGAAGATCGAGGCGCCGGACAAGCCCATCGAAATCAATCTGAATGTGAAGATCGAGCAGGAGGTGCGGGTCAGGGTCGACCGCGATCTCGACGATCTTCTCGCAACGAATCCCGATCTGTTCTGAGGGAGACCTGGACCATGTCAGCCATCACGAAACGCCATCTCCCGTTCGCCCTGTTTCTCTTCGTGCTTTTTGCCGTCTCGCCTGGATGGGCAATCGACCTCGACTCCGCCAAGGCGCAAGGCCTCGTCGGTGAAAGGCTGAACGGCTATGTCGGCATTGTAACGGCGTCGCCCGCGCCCGACGTGTCGAACATGGTCGACGAGATCAACCGGCGGCGAAAAGGCTCCTATCAGGAAATTGCCAACAGGACGCCGGGCGCGACGCTCTCTTCCGTGGAATTGCTGGCCGGCGAAAAACTGATCCGGCGGACGCCTTCCGGTCAATTCGTGGAGTCGGCGCCAGGGCGCTGGGTCAAGAAGCCCTGACCTGACCCGTTTCAGGACGCATTTGCCCGGTTTTGAGGCGATTGACCGCGCTGGTTCACGCTTTGGAGTGCCGTTTGCGCCCCATTCCGGCCTGTCCGGCGCGGCACGTGCCTTGCACTCTCCTCTTCAGCAAGCTCTTCCGCCCGCCTTCTTATCCGCGTGGCGGAGCCGGTGCGGGCCTCCGACGGTCGGGGGGCCAGTTCGCAGTCCGCACCGGCCAGCTCGCTTTATCCGACGGCCTCGACAGCACCGCGCCCGGATCCGCTCTCAGCGGGTCCGGGCAGGGTGCTGCGTGTTCTCAAACCAGAATGCCACGGGCCACGAAGAAGGGGTTGTCGAGACCGCGTTCGGTCTTGCCATAGATGAGCGGTGTGCCGTCGAGCTGGGTCACGCTGCCGCCTGCTGCGGCAAGTACCGCATGGCCAGCCGCCGTGTCCCATTCCATGGTGCGGCCATGGCGGGGATAAAGGTCGGCCTCGCCAGCAGCAATGACACAGAATTTGAGCGATGAGCCTGCGGCGAGGAATTCCTTCACCTTGTAGAGGTTCAGATATTCGTCGGTCTTGGTATCGCGATGGGTGCGGCTTGCAATGACGACAAGGCCGTCATCGGCCGGCCTGCGCGCCGAAATCGTCCGTGACGGTCCCTCGGTGCTTCCCTTGCTGCAGGCGGCAACCGTCTCCTCGAAGGCGTGTCCCTTGCCGTATCCGAAGAACATGCGCTCCTTCGCCGGCGCATAGACGACGCCTGCAACCGGCAAGCGGCCTTCGATGAGTGCGATATTGACCGTGAATTCACCGTTCTTGTTGATGAACTCCTTGGAGCCGTCGAGCGGATCGACGAGAAAGAAGGCATGCCCCACATCGGGGATGTGTCCTGCGGCGGCGGCCTCTTCCGAAACGACGGGTATGTCCGGGGCGACGCGGCGAAGCTCCGCGAGAATGATTGCCTCGGCATCGCCGTCCGCGGCGGTGACCGGGCTGTTGTCGTCCTTGTGGATCACTTCGAAATCGGTGTGATAGTGATCCATGATCGCGGCACCCGCCATGAGGGAGATGCGGCGCAGTTCGCGGGTCAGACCCGCCTTGTCGGAAATCGTCAAAACTCTTGTCCCTGGCAACCGCCAGCCCGGCGATGTCGCCCGGCCGGTCCGGCCCTTCTCCCTTCCGGAGAGGGCGCCGTATGGCGGGCAGGGCTGGCATTGAAGGCGGTGCAATGCTATCAGGCTTTCTAGACTTTCAGGGGTGCCGGGGCAATTCGATATGAGCGAAGCAACCGAAGTTTCCGCACTTGAGCTTGCAGCATTGATGTGCAGCCGGGTGTGCCACGACGTCATCAGTCCGGTG
>JAJLKS010000013.1:0-3384 GCA_033838765.1 Alphaproteobacteria bacterium | reverse complement strand
CTGCCGGAACCTTGCCGACCATGCATGGCAAATCGCTCCGCGGCCGGACTAAATATGCACGGGCAAGGACAACAGGGTTAGTTTCAGGTTAATTTCCCTGCGCAACTCAAGGGAAATTTAAAGAAGTCGCTCTAGGATTTCTCCATCAAGGACAGAATTCGTCCGTGTTGCGAGGGTCGGCAGGATGCCGGATTGGGGAAGAGCGATGGAACGTCCCGTGGGCAAAAGGCCACAAGGCCAGCGCGCTGAATGCGACGCGGCAGCGTCGTGCCCGGCCTCCGGCGAGCGCTTCTATCGCGCGCTGGTCGAGAATACAGGCGACATTCTCACCATTCTCGACCGGGACGGCACTGTCATCTTCCAGAACCCGGCTGTGCGGCATCTGCTGGGCATGAGCGAGGAGGCCTTTACCGGCAAGCTCGCACGCGACTTCATTCACCCTGACGACAAGGAACGCATTCAGAAGCGGATTGCCGATTGCGCCAATCAGGCAGGGTCGGAATTCGTCGAAGTGCTGCGCCTGTCGCACAAGAACGGCAGCTGGCGCCGCGTCGAAACACGTGGACGCAACCTTCTCGACGATCCGAACGTAGCGGGCATTCTCTGCGTCTCGCGCGACGTGACCGAGGCACATCAGCTTGAACATCAGCTGCGCGAAGCCGAACAGCTTGCCCGGTTCGGCCACTGGCGATGGGTCAAGGGCGAGCCTGCGCCGCAATGGTCGAAAGGTGTCGCGCGCATTCTGGGGCTCGACGAAAGCAAGCTGCCCGCCGGCGGCGACTGGTACGAGCAACTGGTGCATCCGGACGATTGCGACGAGCTGCTTTCAAAGTTCCTCGATGCTTTCGAAACGCATGAACCTGTGACCTGTGTCACGCGATTCCGCTCCGGCACGGGCGGTTTCCGCCACATCAAGACCTATGCCTATGCGGAGGTCGATGCCTTCAGCGAAATCGGCGCGCTGGTCGGCCTTGCAGAAGATGTGCATGAAGAAATCGAAGCTGCCGAAGCCCTCAAGGCGAGCGAGGCGAAATACCGCCTCATGACGGAGCAGGCTTCGGACGTCGTCGCGCATTACGACGCGGAATCCCGGATGATGTTCATCTCGCCTGCCGTGGAGAACATTCTGGGCCGCAAGCCCGAAGAATTCATCGGCATGCCGGTGTCGGAAGACATGATCCATCCCGATGACTTCCCTCGCGCACGAGACGCCTTCATCCAGTGCGTGACGACCGGTGATCCGGTCCATTTCGACTATCGCTTCCTGCACAAGAACGGAAATTATATCTGGCTGGAAACGACCATGCGCCGCGCGGTGAATGCCGAAGGCAAGCGCATGGCGGAGGTCGTCGGCGTGACCCGCGACATCAGCGAACGCAAACGCTACGAGATCGATCTTCTCGATGCGCGCGAGCGAGCCGAAACCGCGAACAGAACAAAGTCCCGTTTCCTCGCCAATATGAGCCACGAGCTTCGCACGCCGCTCAACGCCATTATCGGATTTTCGGAAATTCTGCGGATGCAGATGTTCGGCGAGCTTGGTCACCCGCGATACAATGAATATGCTCAGCTCATCAACGAGAGCGGCGCGCTGCTGCTCGATCTGATCAGCGATATTCTCGATATGTCGAAAATCGAGGCCGGCAAGTACGAGATCCATGTCGAGGAGCTCGATGCCGCTGCGATGATCGATTCCTGCGTGCGCCTCGTTCGCGGACGTGCCGAGGAAAACACCATCCAGCTCGTGAAGAAGATCGATTGTTCGGCCGGCGGCGCAATCACAGCGGACGAGCGAGCGGTGAAGCAGATCCTGCTCAATCTCCTGTCGAATTCGATCAAGTTCACCCCGGCCCATGGCGTCGTCACCATCGAGGCCGTTGCGTCGGAACATGCGATCCGTTTCACCGTGCGCGATACGGGGCGCGGCATCCCGGCAGACCAGATCACGCGCCTCGGGCAGCCATTCGAGCAGATCGTCACGGACTCCGCCCTTGCCAAGCAGGGCACGGGCCTCGGGCTTGCGCTGGTGCGGTCGCTGGCCGAGCTGCATGGCGGCAGCATGAAGATCGAAAGCGAGACCGGAGCCGGCACCTCGGTCACGATCGACCTTCCGAAAGTGCCCTCCTGCCGGATCGACGATGACACGCCGGCGGAGATGCCTGCCGAAAGCGGCGGCCTCAAACGCGCCGCTCGCTGAGCTTCAGCCGGCCATCATGCGCCGAAGAGCCGTATCGAGCTCGGCCAGAACCCTTGCAACGACCGGGTTCTTTCCGATCGCCGCATAATATGCAGCCGTGCGGGGATAGTCGTGGAAAGGCTGGGCCTGACCGAACATCGGGCCGATCTCCTTGAAGAAGAACAGCACCGGCACGAGTGCACAGTCCGCCAGCGTAAGCCGATGCGCCACCGCGAATTCGGGACCTTCGATATAGTGCTCGAGCCAGCCCATCGCCTTGCGCAATTCAACAAGTTCCTTCGCGACAAGCTGCTGGTCGCGCCCGGCCGGATTGATCTGGCCGAACAGCTTTCCCATCGGGCCCATGACGTAGAGATCGCCGATGCGGCAAATGAGCCGCATCTTCGCCTTGTCCTCCGGCGTGTCGGGCCGAAGCGCGACACCGAGCCCCTTATCCTCGAAATATTCGCAGATCGTGTCCGACTCCGGCACCACGGCCGCGCCGTCGACCAGCAGCGGTATCTTTCCCATCGGGGCGATGCTCGCGAACTTGGCTGCATGCGCCGGGTCCGGCAGTTCGATCAGATCGACATCGAGATCCTTCGCATAGATCGCGATGCGGCAGCGGGCCGCAAAAGGCGAAAGCTGGGAATTGTACATTTTCATGCCGGTCTGAATACCCATTGGCGTCACCTGACTGCTTATCATCACTTGTCACGGAAACGGCCGGCCCCTTGCGGGACCGGCCGTCCTTCTGTCTGTCAGCCGCAGGCGGGAGGCCTGCGAAAGACATGGCGCAGCGCCATGATTACTCGGCCGCCGCGCGAAGCTTCGCCTGATGCTTCTTGAACTCGAGCTTTGCGATGGTGCGCGCATGCACCTCGTCCGGACCGTCCGCGAGACGGAGCGTACGCATGCCTGCATACATCTTCGCAAGGCCGAAATCCGTGGTCACGCCACCGCCGCCATGCGCCTGGATGGCATCGTCGATGATCTTCAGCGCCATGTTGGGCGCCTGGACCTTGATCATGGCGATTTCCTGCTTGGCCGACTTGTTGCCGACCTTGTCCATCATGTCGGCGGCCTTGAGGCAGAGCAGGCGCGTCATCTCGATGTCGATCCGCGCGCGCGCGACGCGCTCTTCCCACACCGAATGCTTGTACACCGGCTTGCCGAACGCCTCGCGCGATTGCAGCCGCTTGCACATC
>JAJLKS010000012.1:0-2752 GCA_033838765.1 Alphaproteobacteria bacterium | reverse complement strand
CTTGTTCAGCCCGGCCCGGTTTCTGCCGCGCAAGGACAGGCATGGTACCGACAGATCAAGTGGAAGAGCTCCGGCCGGGCCGGGCAGCGCGCTGGGAAAGCCGGCTGTGGCAGATGTTCAGCCGCCGGCGCTATTCGGCTGCCTTTTCGATCGGCCTTGTCATCACGGCCATTTGCCTCGGCTCATTCACGTACATGCTTCTGACGGGGCTCACGCCTTTCTCCCCGACAAGGGGCCTCGTCATTACTCTGCTTGTCGGCAATCTCTTCATCGTTCTGGTGTTGGCCGGGCTCATCTTCTGGCGTGTAGTCCGGATCATCCTCGCCCGGGTCAGCGGCACGGCCGGCGCGAAGCTCCATGCGCGGCTGGTGACGCTGTTCGCCATCGTCGCTGTAATGCCCGCGATCATTGTCGCGGTGTTCGCCGCCGTCACGCTGAACCGCGGCCTCGACACCTGGTTTGGCGAGCGCGCCCAGACCATCATCTCGAATGCCGAGACGGTTGCCGCAGCCTATCTGAACGAACACAGGCAGGTCCTACGCGCCGACACGCTCGCCATGGCGAACGATATCAACCGCGAGTCGGCGATGCTCGACAGCAACCCGCCTTATTTCATGACCCTCTTCAACGGTCAGATGCGGGTGCGCTCCCTTCACGCCGCCTATCTGATCCGCGCGGACGGGCGGATCATTGCGAAGGCCCGCGGCAGCGTCGAAGTGGGAATGCCCGAAACGCGCTATTTCGATACCGCTCGGGCAAATGACGTCGCGCTGTTCGTGGTGGAGGACTACAACCAGATCAGGGCGCTTGTGGCTTTGCCCGCGATGGAGGGGACATTTCTTTATGTTGCCCGCCTGGTCGATGCCCAGGTCCTCGAACATCTGGCGGAAACGCGCGCAGCCGTCAGCGAATATGAAAATCTCGAATCGCGGCGCAATCAGTTCCAGGTCACCTTTGCTCTGATCTACGTGACAGTGGCGTTGATAACGCTGCTTGCGGCAATCTGGCTCGGCCTCTGGGCCGCCAACCGTATCGTCGATCCGATTTCTCGGCTCGTCGGCGCCGCAGAACGTGTCAGCCTGGGCGACCTTCGTGCGCGGGTGCCTGTTGGCGGTTCCGGCGACGAACTCGACATGCTGAGCGGCGCCTTCAACCGCATGACAAGTCAGATCGAAAGCCAGCGGAACGAACTGATCGCGGCAAACCATCAGCTGGACGAGCGGCGTAAGTTCACCGAAGCAGTGCTCTCGGGTGTGAGTGCCGGCGTTCTCGGCCTGGACAATGAAGGCCGCGTTACTCACGCGAACCGCGCCGCTCTGCGATTCTTCCTGCGCACGGAGTCGCAGCTTCTTGGCCGGTTGCTCGAAACGGCGATCCCCGAAATGGCGCCAGCCGTGGCCGATGCGCGCGCCCATCCCGAACGCACGGCTCAGGCTCAGATCGTGATCGCGCAGGCGGGGCAGGAGCGGACCCTCAACCTGCGCGTGACGCGCGAGATGACGGATTCGGGGCAGGGCGGCTTCGTTGTCACATTCGACGACATTACCGAACTGGTAAGGGCGCAGCGCACCTCGGCATGGGCGGATGTCGCCCGCCGCATCGCGCACGAGATCAAGAATCCGCTGACGCCGATCCAGCTTTCGGCCGAGCGCATCCGTCGCAAGTACGGCAAGGAAATCGTTTCCGATCCGGACGTCTTCGAGCAGTGTACGCAGACGATCATCCGCCAGGTGAACGATATTGGCCGGATGGTCGACGAGTTCTCCTCATTTGCGCGCATGCCTTCCGCCTCGATGAAGGAACTCGATATCAACGAGATTCTTCGCCAGTCGATCTTCCTGCAGCGCGTCGGACATCCCGATATCGAATACAAGCTCGATGTACCCGAAGAAGCCGTAACCCTTGAGTGCGATGGGCGGCTCGTCAGCCAGGCGTTGACCAATATTCTGAAGAATGCTGCCGAAGCCATTCGCGGTCCCGGCGAGGAAGAAGGGGACGATGATGGCGTGCCTGTTGCGCGGCGAATGTCGCCAAGCGAAAAGATCGGCCGGATTCATGTCGAGCTTTCATCGGATGGCGACACCGTAAAGATCATTGCGACCGATTCCGGCTGCGGACTTCCCGAGGCGGACAGATCGCGTCTCACAGAGCCATACATGACGACGCGCACAAAGGGCACGGGGCTTGGACTTGCCATCGTCAACAAGGTGATGGAAGACCATGGCGGCGAGTTGTCGCTCGAGGACGCGCCGCAGGATGAAGGCTGGGAAAGCGGCGCGCGCGTGACGCTGATCTTTCCGAAGCAGCGGACAAAGAAGGAATCGTCTCGTGATGAAGCAGCCGGCGATGCTGGCCGCGAGGCAGAAAAGCCAAGTAAAGAGGCTGTGAATGGCGTCTGATATTTTGATTGTCGACGACGAAGCGGACATCCGCGAGCTTGTCTCGGGCATCCTGAATGACGAGGGCTACGATACGCGAAGCGCAGGTGACAGCGACAAGGCCCTTGCTGCCATCGAAGCACGCCGTCCCGGTCTCATCATTCTCGACATCTGGTTGCAAGGCAGCAAGCTGGATGGGCTTGAGCTTCTGGATATTATTCGCGACCGGCATCCCGATCTTCCCGTCGTCGTCATCAGCGGCCATGGCAATATTGAAACGGCCGTATCTGCCATCAAGAAGGGCGCTTACGACTTCATCGAAAAGCCATTCAAGACGGATCGTCTTATCCTCGTGGTCCGCCGCGCGATAGAGG
>JAJLKS010000011.1:0-1684 GCA_033838765.1 Alphaproteobacteria bacterium | reverse complement strand
TCAGCGCGCTGCACAAGTCGATCCGGGGCTCCGATTGCGATGCCGCACTCTACTATCTTGCGCGGATGCTCGCAGGCGGCGAAGACCCGCTTTATATCGCACGCCGCCTTGTGCGCGCCGCGATCGAGGATATCGGCCTTGCCGACCCGGAAGCCGTACATCAGGCGCTTGCCGCAAAGGATGTGTTCGATTTTCTCGGGGCGCCCGAAGGCGAGCTTGCGCTGGCGCAAGCGACGATCTATCTCGCGACCGCACCCAAATCGAACGCATCCTATATGGCGTTCGGCGCGGCGAAACGCTCTGCCCGCGACACCGGTTCGGTTGCGCCGCCCGCGCACATTCTCAATGCCCCAACAAGGCTCATGAAGGAGCTCGGCTACGGCGCCGGATACGAATACGATCACGACGCCCCGCAGGCCTTTTCCGGTCAGGACTACTTCCCAGAGGAAGTCGGCAGGCAGGAGTTCTACCGTCCTGTCGAGCGCGGCTTCGAACGCGAGATTTCGAAGCGGCTCGCATATTGGCGCAAGCTGAGAGAGGAGAAAGGCGAATGAACACATTGCTCGCCGTTGCCGCAGGCGGTGCCATTGGCGCAGGTGCACGGCATCTCTTCGGATTGCAGATGCTGCGTCTTTTCGGTCCCAACTTTCCCTGGGGTACGTTCGGGGTCAATCTCGCCGGCTCATTGCTGATGGGGATTCTGGCCGGTCTCTTCGCTCTGAAGCTTGATCTCTCTCCGGAACTACGGAGCTTTCTCACCACCGGCATTCTCGGCGGCTTCACCACATTTTCTGCGTTCTCGCTTGATGCCGTAAACATGCTGGAGCGGGGCGATACGGGCCTTGCCTTCGCCTATATGGGCAGTTCCGTGGTGCTTGGCGTTGGAGCGCTTTTTCTCGGGCTCGTCATTATCAGGATCGTATTTTCCGCATGAAGGAAGTTTCCCAGATCGCCGTCAGCGCCGATGAAGACGGCATTCGCCTCGACCGCTGGTTCAAGCGGCATTTTCCCATGCTGACGCATGGCCGCCTCGAGAAGCTGTTGCGCACGGGGCAGGTGCGTGTCGATGGCGCGCGGGCAAAGGCGAATGCGCGGCTCGATCAGGGGCAGGTCGTGCGCGTGCCGCCGCTTGGTGAAGATGCGGAAAAACCCGCGCCGAAGGCCGAGCGTGCCGTATCCGAAAAGGATACCGCGTTTGTCCGTTCGCTTGTCATATACAAGGACAAGTCGATCCTCGTACTCAACAAGCCGTCCGGGCTTGCCGTTCAGGGCGGCACCAAGACCGAGCGGCATCTCGACGGCATGCTCGATGCGCTGACATTCGACGCGGCGGAGCGGCCGCGCCTCGTTCATCGACTCGACCGCGACACATCGGGCGTACTCGTGCTCGCCCGGACCGCGAAGGCCGCGGCGGCGCTCGCCCGTGCTTTCAAGCAGAAGGATGCGCGCACGATCTACTGGGCGCTGGTTGTCGGCGTGCCGGTGCCACGCCAGGGAACGATCGATCTTGCATTGACGAAGCAGGGCGGGCCGCGCGCCGAGCGCGTCTTTGCGGCGGACAAGGACGACGAGGACGCGCGCCAAGCTGTCACGCATTTCTCGACCGTCGCGACAGCCTCCTACAAGCTTGCCTGGCTCGCCTTGATGCCGCTGACCGGACGTACGCATCAAATCCGTGCACATG
>JAJLKS010000010.1:0-2039 GCA_033838765.1 Alphaproteobacteria bacterium | reverse complement strand
GGCCGCTCGGCATTGGTCTGGTTGCGCGGCTTTTCCGGATTTGCCTCTCCGGCGGCCTGCGTCTCGGTCTGCGTCGCGCCCGGCTTGGCCGTCCCGGCCGCAATGGCGACAGGGCTTGCCGTTTCGGGCGCCGTGTTGTTGGCCTCGTTTGCCGCTGGCGCCGCCTCGTCGCCGATGACTGCGTCGGGTATCGCGCTATCGGCCTGCGCGGTTTCCGAGGCCTGTTCCTCGGCGGGTCCGGTTTCGGGGGGGGCGGCGTTCGCGGTTTCGGGGGTCCCGGCCTCAGCCGTTTCTGCGTCCGCGGGCGCCGCCGCCTCGGCCGCTGCGTCTTCCGTGCCGGCCTTCGCGGCAGGCGTATCGACAGCTTTTTCAGGCGCTGCCGTTTCATCGATCAGGGGCAGTATCGTGGCCGCTTCCGCGGTTTGCGTGCCTGCGGCCTCGTCCTTGCCCGCCTCGCGCTCCTCGCCTGCCTTGCGGCTTTCGGCCTTGTCCTCGCGGGCCTCGCGCGGACGGTCGGGCGTACGTTCCGCCCGCTCGGGCGCGCGGTCGTCGCGCCGGCGGCTTGCGTCCGACCGGGCATTTTCTGCGAGATGGCGGGCAAATTCATTCGCGGCCACGGCTGTCGTCACGCGGACGGAGCCCGGCTGAATGGAGAGCGCCTCTGAAGTTGAGCTGCGCTGAGTGGCCGAAGAAGACAAATCCATTGGGTCACCTGGTAGAAAATGCGGTCCAGCCCATTGGAAGCAAGCCGCAGGCCATGCGGGCTGATCGGAAAATCTCAATTAATTCATTGGGTTGGGCTTGACGCGCCGCGACATGGACCCGATATTCCCTGCCGATCCGGCAAGTTTTGCCGGGCAGGAGCCGCTTCATGCGCCGCGCATTCGACGAGACCACAGGACTGAACAGCCTCGATCTTCCGGGCCGCCCGGAGGAAACGCGCGTGGTCGTCGCCATGTCCGGGGGGGTGGACAGTTCCGTCACGGCCGCGCTTCTCAAGGAGCAGGGCTATGACGTGGTCGGCATCACCATGCAGCTCTACGATCATGGCGCCGCCGTGTCCCGCAAGGGTGCTTGCTGCGCCGGTCAGGACATCCACGATGCGCGCCGCGTGGCCGAGCAGATCGGCATCCCTCACTATGTGCTCGACTACGAGGACCGCTTTCGCAAGGCGGTGATGGAGGATTTCGCGGAATCCTATGCCGCCGGCGAAACGCCAATCCCATGCGTGCGCTGCAATGAGCGGGTGAAGTTCCGCGACTTGCTCGAAACTGCGCGCGATCTCGGGGCGGCGGCGCTGGCCACCGGCCATTACATTTCAAGTGCGCCCGGCAAGGCGGGCCGTGAGCTTCGCCGCCCGCGCGATCTCGACCGCGACCAGAGCTATTTCCTTTTCACCACGACGCGTGAGCAGCTCGATTTCCTGCGTTTTCCGCTGGGTGAACTGACCAAACCCGAAGCACGTGCGCTTGCCGTGCGGATGGGCCTTGGCGTAGCGCAGAAGCCCGACAGTCAGGACATCTGCTTCGTGCCGACGGGCCGCTATACGACGATCGTGCAGAGGCTGAGGCCCGATGCCGCGGGCCCTGGAGAGATCGTGCATCTCGACGGGCGTGTGCTGGGACGGCATGACGGCATCATCAACTTCACCATCGGGCAGCGCCGCGGCCTTGGCATCGGCGCGGACGGTCCCGAGAGCGAGCCCCTTTTTGTCGTCAAGCTCGATCCCGCGCGCCGCCAGGTGGTTGTTGGACCGAAGGGCGCCCTCGAAACCCGAAAGCTGCATCTGCGCGACGTCAACTGGCTTGGCGACCTGCCGTTCGATGCACTGCCGGGAGAGGGCATCGATATTCTCGCGCGCGTCCGTTCGACGCGGGAGCCGGTTCTCGCGCGCCTTGCGCCGGAAGCGGGTGGCGCCATCGTGACCCTCGCAGAGGGGGAAGGCGGCGTTGCACCCGGGCAGGCTTGCGTGTTCTACGACGCAGGCGATCCGGCGCGCGTTCTTGGCGGCGGCTGGATCGCGCGGACGCAGAGCGACT
>JAJLKS010000009.1:0-2095 GCA_033838765.1 Alphaproteobacteria bacterium | reverse complement strand
GTTCGCGCCATCCGCACTTGGATGGGTCAAGGCACGCGCCAGCAGACCGTCATCAGCGAATTTGTGGCCAAGCCGCTTCTGCAGCGTCTGGTTCACTCGACCCATTTGCCAATCCGGTCCCACCGGATAGCGGAGGGCCATTTCCAAAGCTGCCAGATCGATGCGCTGCCATTTGCCGAGAAGAATATGATCTCGGCCTTGCCGACGAGGTTTTCGAATGGCACGTAGCCGACGGACTCGGCAACACGGCTGTCGCTCGAATTGTCGCGATTGTCGCCCATCATGAAGTAGTGCCCTTCCGGCACCTGATAGGGTCCGACATTGTCCCACAGGCTGTCCCGCACGCGGTCGAGCGTCAGATAGGAAACGCCGTTCGGCAGGGTCTCCTTGTAGCGCGGGATACGGCGCACATTTCCGAAAGCATCTTTCTCGATGAAATCGTCGACGCGCATGCGCGGCACTTCACGGTCGTTGATGTAGAGTACGCCTCTGCGCATCTCGATCCGGTCACCCGGCAGACCTATGACTCGCTTGATGAAATCCGTCCGATTGTCGGTCGGCTGCTTGAAGACGACCACATCGCCGCGCTCGGGCTGAACACCGGCAATCCGGTCGCTGAAAAGTGGCGGGCTGAACGGCAGGGAATGCCGCGAATAGCCATAGCTGTATTTCGAGACGAAGAGATAGTCGCCGATCAGAAGAGAAGACTCCATCGAACTCGACGGAATGAAGAAGGGCTGGAAAAGCAGGGCGCGAATGACAATGGCGATGAGAAGCGCATAAAAAATCGTCCGCACGTTTTCCGACAGCGAACTGCCGCGCAGCTTTCGCGCATTTTCGCTCATCGTCACTTTCCAGCTCTTCGCCATACTCTTGTCGCTCCCCCGCGGATCTGCCGGACCTTAACACAAAGGGCCGGCCGGTCTGCGCATTGTGTAATTGCCATGCCTAGGATCTGGGCACGGCGGAAATGATGACGATTGCCTGCGCAAGAGGGTGATCGTCGGTAATGGTCAGATGAATGACCGGAGACATGCCATCCGGCGTGATTTCATTGAGCCGGTCGAGTGCGCCCCCCGTGAGCGCCATTGTCGGCTGGCCGCCGCGCAGATTGACCACACCCATATCGCGCCAGAAGACACCCCGGCGAAGCCCCGTCCCCAGCGCCTTGGAGCATGCTTCCTTGGCCGCAAACCGCTTGGCATAGGAAGCGGCGCGCATACGGCGCCCGTCGGATTTTCGCTGTTCCACTTCGGTGAAGATGCGCTTGACGAAACGATCGCCGAACCGGTCGAGCGTCTGCTCCACGCGGCGGATATCGATGATGTCATTGCCGATACCGATGATCATCGCGCACCCGCATCGCGCCCGGCGGCCGCCGTTGCGCGGGCGGCGTCCATGGCTTCGCGCATGATGTGGATGCTTTCCGCAAGCCCCGTGAAGATCGCTTCGCCGATCAGAAAATGGCCGATATTGAGTTCTGCAAGCTCGGGAATCGCGGCCACCGGACCGACCGTGTCGAAGGTGAGCCCATGGCCGGCATGAACCTCAAGTCCCAGCGCCGCGCCCTCGCGTGCTGCGGAGACCAGCCTGGCCAGCTCCCCATCCCGCTTCGCGCTCTGCCTTTCGAGCGCGGCATCGCAATAGGCGCCGGTATGAAGCTCGACAACAGGCACGCCGAGCGAGCATGCCGCTTCAAGTTGCCGCTTGTCTGCATTGATGAACAGCGAAACGCGAAACCCCGCCTCGCTCAGCCTCTCGACAATCCGCTACACATGGATGTGCAGTCCCGCCGCATCGAGCCCGCCTTCCGTCGTCACTTCCTCTCGCCTCTCCGGTACGATGCAGCAGGCATGCGGGCGATGCTTCAGCGCAATGGCGAGCATCTCCGGCGTTGCCGCCATTTCGAGATTGAGGGGCAGCCCGATCTCGGCCATCAGCCGCGCAATGTCTTCGTCTCGAATATGCCGCCTGTCCTCGCGCAGATGCGCCGTAATGCCATCGGCACCTGCCTCCGCCGCAAGTTTCGCGGCCCTGACAGGATCGGGATGATCGTTTCCGCGCGCATTCCGGATCGTGGCCACATGGTCGATAT
>JAJLKS010000008.1:0-2019 GCA_033838765.1 Alphaproteobacteria bacterium | reverse complement strand
GTCATTGCCGGGCCCTCCTTTTGTCTCAAGGAGGCCGGCAATCCAGGAGCCGCTCGTTCCGCCCATCCCCAAGGTGTCACCCCGGCACTTGTTCCCGGGGCCCATTCCGCGTCACGACGAGCGGAGAGGCGATTGGGTCCCGGGAACAAGTGCCGGGATGACACCGATTGTTGATTTCATTCACGAACAAAAAGGACCACCCGAATGACAGCCCAGAAAGGCAAGGACCTGCTGCTGAAACTCGACAGCACGGGCGGGGGAAGTTTCATCACCGTCGCGGGGCTCCGCTCCCGTTCGATCGCCTTCAATGCCCGCGCGGTGGATGTGACGCATGCCGAATCCGCCGGCCGCTGGCGCGAGCTCCTGGAAGGTGCGGGCGTCCGCTCCGCCGCCATCACCGGTCGCGGCATCTTCCGCGATGCGGCGTCGGACGCGAGCGTCCGCGACATCTTCTTCGCCGGTTCGATCCGCGCCTGGCAGATCGTCATTCCCGATTTCGGAACGGTGTCCGGCCCCTTCCAGATCACCGCGCTCGAATTCGCAGGCGACCATGACGGCGAAATCACCTTCGACCTCGCGCTGGAAAGCGCTGGTGAAATCGCCTTCGCGGCGGAGTGAGCTAGAGAGTCGGGTAGGCCCGTCCCGGAAGATCGGCCTTCGGCACGACGATCTCACCTGTTGTCGCATCTTCGACCCAGATCGTATGGACGTAGATCCTGGTGGTGCCAGTCCTCTTCTGGCCATGTTCGAATTTCACGATGTATGAGGCGCCGGGCTTTGCTTCCAGCAGTACTGGAAAATGCCGTTCTTCAACGCCGTGGCGAGCGAGAACGGCGATGGCATTCGTTCCGGGTGGAATGGCAACGGGCTTGGTCGGCTCCCATCGGGAGGAGAGCCAGATACCGCCCTTGCGGTCTTCCGGTACGATCTTGCCATCGACCGCGATTGGAAAGGCGGCAAGCCCGCCATCCTGTCTTGTACCTGATATCGTAGCGAGCTGCGGCCCGGAAGGCGGCTGGTATCGATCCTCGATCGTTTGAATGATATCGGGAATCTTGGGAACCACGACTTCGCCGGTCCGCTCGTCCTCGATATAGAGCCAGGTACGAATGCGGTCATACTTGATGACGTCTGACCAGTTCGCATCTGTCGCACGCCTGATGACATATCGGCCGCCCGGCTTCGCATCGAGCATCACCGGTATCGCGTCGCCATATCCGCGGATCATGTAGCCAATCGTGAGAGACTGCTTGCCGGGCGTGAGTTCTATCGGCACGTCGAATCTCGCGTCTTTGAAAGCAACCTTGCCGTTTATGGCAAAAACACCCACGGCATATTCGGCCGAACCAAGAGGCGCGAATTTCTCCCCGTAGCTGCCCCGCAATGTCGCCGGTTCTTCAACGCCGGCAAGGTCCGGCTTGTAGGCATGGAAGTCGGCTACCGGCAGCGTCTCGAGTTTCGGTGCGCAGGCGGCGAGCGAAAGTGTCAGCGCAATGGCGGCAAGGCGTAGAAGTTTCACGAATGATGTCCCCCGATCTGGCGCTCCTCGCGAAGCGCGGCCCCGGGTAAAGGATAGCCGCATATGCGCGGCAGGCTCCAGTCTCAATGAGGCAAAAATGGCAAACAGGCACAGAGGTGAAATCGAAGCCTTCCTCGATGGCGAGCGCATGACGCTGGTCTTGACGCTCGGCGCGCTCGCCGAACTCGAGCAGGCTTTCGGCGGCGAAGACATGCTGGCGCTCGCCTCGCGCTTCGAGGCGGGCCGCATCGCCGCAACCGATGCCGTGAAGATCATCGGCGCGGGCCTGCGCGGCGCGGGCTACCAGCATAGCGACGAAGATGTTTCTCGCATGACGGCGGAAGGCGGCGCGGCGGGCTTCGTCGCCATAGTTGCGGAGTTGCTCTCCGCAACTTTCGGCGGAAACGGGCAGTGAGTGTGCCGCGTTTTCCCTGGGACGAGGCCATGACCATCGGCCTCGGCCGTTTGCGCCTCACGCCGGAAATCTTCTGGCGCATGAC
>JAJLKS010000007.1:0-8923 GCA_033838765.1 Alphaproteobacteria bacterium | reverse complement strand
ATTGCTGGGTCATATCCGGCCTCCCGTCCGGTTCGTCATTTTCAATCCAGGATCATGCCGACAGATCCGACGACGGCGCGCGGTTCGCCTGCCGCGCTGCCGCTGTTCCAGCTTTCGCCGGCAAGCGCCGGGTCGAGCGGCGCAGCAAGCATCGCCGTGATCGTATCGATGAAATGTCTGAGCGTCGCGTCCGCACTCCACATCGGATGCGGCCGGGAGCGGTCGGCAAGGGCTGCCTCGCGCGCGGCAATGACGCCGGTGAGATAGGCGCCGAGAAAGACGTAGCGCTGGTTCTTCGCGGCTTCGGGCATATCCGGCATCAGTCTGCGCAGATGGTCGAGGCAGCGCAGATAGCCGGAGTTCCAGCGGTTCTCCAGCGCCTCCATGAAGAGATCGCGATGGCTCATGCCGAGCAGCGCGATGAAGCGGATATAGCTGTCTTCCGCCGTGTCGGTTTCTTCCGCAAGGTTGACGGAGGGATAGACCAGCGCCTCGGCAATTTCTCGGATCGACTTCGGGCCGCCCTCTGCCTCCAGCCTGTCGAGATAGGCGTTGCGGCGGATGTCGATGAGCTTGGCGCCGTCTGTCACAAGCTCGCGGACGAGGGCCTCCTTGGTGCCGAAATAATAGGAGAGCGAGCCGTGGTTCTTCTGGCCCGACGCTTCCACGATTTCACGCACGGTGACGCCATCCATGCCGCGCTCGGCAAAGAGCCGCCGCGCCGCCAGCTTGATCTGCTCGCGCGCGTTGAGGGGACGTGCTTCGATGCTCGCCGTTTTGTTCATTGACAGAGAGTGACTCTCCGGGCTTGATAGGTCAAATGGATAAAACACATGACCTAACGGAAGCCGGCGTCAGACCGGCATGGGTCACGGGGGAGGACAGCCGATGGGAGACATGCCCGTCGATCTCGATACACTCGCGCGCTGGATGGACGGGCAGAGCCTCGGCAAAGGCCCGCTTGAAGAGACGACACTTCTTGGCGGCGGTACGCAGAACATCCTGCTGCGCTTCGCGCGCGATGGCCGGACTTATGTTCTCCGCCGACCGCCGCCGCATCTGCGGAAGAATTCCAACGAGACCATGCGCCGCGAAGCGCGCATGCTCGCCGCCATCGCGGATACCGATGTTCCCCATCCCCGCCTCATCGCCGCCTGCCCGGAAGAGGATGTGATCGGCGCGTCCTTCTATCTCATGGAGCCGATCGACGGCTTCAATCCGACGGTCGGTCTGCCCGCCCTTCATGCCTCCGACCCCGCGATCCGGCGGCGCATGGGCTTTTCGCTGGTTGAAGGCATCGCGAAGCTCGGCGCCGTCGATTACGAGAAGGCAGGCCTCGCCGGTTTCGGCAAGGTCGACAATTATCTGGAGCGTCAGGTCGCCCGCTGGCAGGCGCAGCTTGAGAGCTACCGCGAGTTCCCCTCCTGGCCGGGGCCGGAGGGAATCCCGGGCGTTGCCAAGGTCGCGAAATGGCTCGAAGACAACCGGCCAGAAAACTTTATCCCCGGTATCATTCACGGCGACTACCATCTCGCCAATGTGATGTACCGCCATGATGCGCCGGAACTTGCCGCCATCGTGGATTGGGAACTGACGACCATCGGCGATCCGCTGCTCGATCTCGGCTGGCTGCTCGCCACCTGGCCGCAGGAAGGTGCTTCCGCAGGCGCTGTCGGCGTGCAGCCCTGGGATGGCTTTCCGACGGCGGACGAGTTGGTCGAACATTACAAGCCGCTGACCGCGCGCGACATGAGCCATATCGAATGGTACGGCGTTCTCGCCTGCTACAAGCTCGGCATTATTCTGGAGGGCACGCATGCCCGCGCCTGTGAGGGCAAGGCGCCGAAGGAAACGGGCGACAAGCTCCATGCAAGTACCATCGGCCTTTTCGAGCGCGCCCTGCGCTGGATCGCCTGACACAAGAAACACGAAAGCAAAGAGGGAAGAGCGATGAAGGATACGGATTTCTCGGGCAAGCGCGTGCTGGTCGTCGGCGGCTCCAGCGGCATTGGCAACGGCATTGCGCATGCATTCCGTGAGCGCGGCGCGGAAGTCCATGTCTGGGGCACGCGCGCTTCCGCGAAGGATTATGCGGGCACCGAAGGCTCGGACATGACGGGCCTGCACTATGCGCAGATGGACATATCCGATTTCGACGCCATCGAGGCCTATACGCCGCCTTTCACTTCGCTCGATGTGCTGGTGTTGAGCCAGGGCACCGTCATCTACAAGCGCGGCGAGTTCAGGATGGACGGGTTCCAGAAGGTGATGGATGTGAACCTCAACAGCCTCATGGCCTGCGCGATCAAGTTCCACGGCATGCTCGCCGCCGCCAAAGGCTCGCTCATCACCGTGAGTTCCACCGCAGGCTTCCACGCGACGCGCGGCAACCCCGCCTACAACGCATCGAAGACCGGCGCCGTCGGCCTCACCCGCACGCTTGGCGAGGCCTGGGCGGGCGACGGCATCCGCGTGAACGGCATCGCGCCCGGCCTTGTCGACACGAAACTCACCAAGGTCACGACGGAAGACCCGAAGCGCCGCGAAATGGCGATCCGGGGTATTCCCGCCGGCCGCCTCGGCACGCCGGAGGACATGGCGGGTGCGGCGATCTTCCTCGCCTCGCCGCTCTCCTCCTACATCTACGGTCAGACGCTGATCGTGGACGGCGGCCTTATCCTTTCCTGAACTGTAATGAAAGCACGCCGATGAATTTCGAACATGACGACAAGACGAAGGCCCTGATCGCGCAGCTCACAGCCTTCATGGATCAGTACATCTATCCGAACGAGCAGGACCACTACGACTGGGTGACGAACCATGCGAATTTGTGGAAGCCCTGGCCGAAGCTCGAGGAGCTGAAGGAAAAGGCGCGCGCCGAAGGTCTCTGGAACCTCTTCCTGCCGGAAGAATACGGTGAGTTCAGCCCCGGCCTCACCAATCTCGAATATGCGCCGCTTGCCGAGGTCATGGGCCGCGTCCCCTGGTCGTCGGAAGTCTTCAACTGTTCGGCGCCCGATACCGGCAACATGGAAGTGCTGGCGAAATTCGGCACGCCTGCGCAGCAGAAGGAGTGGCTGACACCGCTCCTCAATGGCGAAATCCGCTCGGCCTATCTGATGACGGAACCGCAGGTTGCCTCGTCGGACGCGACCAACATCGAAACGGCGATCCGCGCCGATGGCGACGACTTCGTCATCAACGGCCGCAAATGGTGGATCTCCGGCATCATGGACCCGCGCTGCAAGCTGCTGCTTCTCATGGGCAAGACAAACCCGGATGCGCCGCGCCACCAGCAGCAATCCACCATCATCATCCCGCGCGACACGCCGGGCATTCATATCGTGCGCAATCAGGTCGTCTTCGGTTCGCACAATTCGCCGGGCGGCGAGGCGGAACTGCGTCTTGAAAATGTCCGCGTGCCGAAATCCAATGTCATCATGGGCGAGGGCAAGGGCTTCGAGATTGCACAGGGCCGCCTCGGGCCGGGCCGCATCCATCACTGCATGCGCTCCATCGGTCAGGCGCAACGCGCGCTCGAGATCATGGCCCGCCGCGTCGAGAGACGGGTCGCCTTTGGCCGGAAGCTCTCCGACCAGTCGAGCATCCGGCAGGACATTGCGCGCTCATGGTGCGAGATCGAGCAGGCCCGCCTGCTGACGCTGAAGGCCGCCGATGCGATGGACCGCTACGGCAACAAGGAGGCGCGCGACCTGATCGCGGCCATCAAGATCGTCGCACCGCAAATGGCGCAGAATGTGACGGACCGCGCCATTCAGGCACATGGCGGCATGGGTGTCAGCGCCGACACGCCGATCGCAGGCTTCTTCACGCTGAACCGCTTCCTGCGCATCGCCGACGGTCCGGACGAAGTGCATATGTCGCAGCTCGGCAAGCTGAAGATCGCCGAATATCAGAACGGCAAGTAACGAAGGGCGGGGGAAATCGCCATGAAGGGTCTCGGATATTTCGGCGAAAGGGACATCCGCTATGTGGATTTCCCCGATCCTGTTCTGTTGGGTCAGGATGGAGCGGTGGTGAAGATGAAGGCCTGCGGCATCTGCGGCAGCGACCTCCATATCTATCACGGCCATGGTTTCTCGAAGGATCACGGCTATTGCGTCGGTCATGAAGCGGTCGGCGAGGTCGTCGAGGTCGGTCGCGACGTCCGCACGCTCAAAGTCGGCGACGAAGTCATGCTTTCGGCGGCCGTGCGCTCGGGCGGCTGCGGCCGCTGCAACGTCTGCCGCGCCGGCACACCCGCGAAATGCGCCAAGCAGATGTGGGGTTGCTACGGCCTCAGCACGCAGTTGCAGGGCTGTCAGTCGGAAGGCATTGCCGTCCCTTGGGCAGACCACAATGCGACGCGCATCCCCGATGGCCTCACCGCCGAACAGGCATTGCTGCTGACAGACAATCTGCCCACGGCCTATATGGGCGCGAAGAACGCGGATATCGGCCCCGGCAAGACGGTCGCCGTTGTCGGCCTCGGCCCCATCGGATTGATGGCGGTGCAATCGGCCTTCGTGCTCGGCGCAGCACGCGTCTTTGCAATCGATCTCGTGAAGGAGAGGCGCGATGCCGCGGCGGAACTCGGCGCCATTCCGCTCTCGCCGGAAAATGCGGTCGAGGAAATCCGCGAGGCAACCGACGGCGCGATGGCCGAATGCTCGGTCGAGGCTGTCGGCATCGACAGGACCATCGAACTTGCAATTGCCGTTGCGGGCCGCAATGGCAGCATCTCGGTTTTCGGCGCCAATCAGAACCAGGCGTTCAAATATCCGCTCTGGACCGCCTTCAACAAGTCGCTCACCTTCCGCGTCGCAGGCTGCTTCGTGCAGAGCCACTGGCCGGAGCTGATCCCGCTGGTGCAGGCGGGCCGCCTCACGCCGGAAAAATTCGTCACCCACCGCATGTCGCTGAAGGATGGCTCGGAGGCCTACCGAATCTTCGACGGCAAGCTCGACAATGTGATGAAGGTCGTATTGGCACCGTAAAAGGGAGGTTAGAGAATGAGCGTGACGACACCGGCAGGCCGCCTCGTCTCCGCCTTTGGCGATGTGGAGAAAATGTCCGCGCTTTATGCGCCGGACATCGAGTGGAGTCTCTCCGCCTCGCTCCCCTATCCGCGCCCGATGAAAGGCATGGACGCCGTCATAGCCTTCAACCGCTCGGTCTGGGAGGACGTGTACTTTCCCGACTGTACGGTTGAAATTCTGGATGAGATCGGCGGCGAAAGCCTGAGCGCTGCGCGCTTCATCTATCGCGCACGCTACCGCGCCGGCGGATTGCCTTACGAGAATGAATACACGCTCTTCGCCCGCGGCGGCCCGGCGGGCATCCGCGAAGTCTTCGAGGCGCTCGATACGCTTGCGATATTCGATCAGATGAAGGGCGAGGAAAAGGGCACCGCCTTCGCGCGGCTTACTCGCTGAGCTCGAAGCGGATCGGGATACTTAGAATGACGGTCGACGCCGAAATCTCTGCCGGAACCGGCGGCATGGGATTGGCGCGCTCGATTGTCGCAAGCGCCTCCCGGTCGAGTATCTCGTGCCCCGAGCCATCGACGATCGATTGGCCGAGCACATTGCCCTGCCGGTCGACCCTGAACGTGACGGTGACGTTGCCTTCCAGATTCCTTCGCTTGGCCGCGCGCGGATACTGCTGATGCCGCTTGAGATGAGCGAGGACAAGCGCCGTATATGACGGCATGGCCGCCGCTTCGGCCGTGCTCGCCGCGGCATTGACGGGGGCTGCCGCCATTGGCGCGGGCGGCAGTGGAGATGCGGCAGGCGCGGTTGCCTCGCGGCGCGGCTGCGGCCGCACCACGGGCTCCGGCAGGGCGACTTCGGCGGGCTGAGGCAAGGGTGGCTCGGGCAGTTGCTCCGCCACGTCTTCCTCAGGCTCCGGCTCCTCGACCGGCGGTCCTTCCGGCAGGTTCGTCACGGGCTGGGGCGGGGCGCTGGCAATCGGCGCAAGATCGAGTGTGACGGCGGATGAAAGCGGCTCGATTTCCTGTTCGGTGCCGAATTGTGAATAGACGATGGCAGCGGCCAGGCCTGCATGAAGCGCGATGGCGAAGATCGTCCCGGCCCGCCACGCCGGTGCATTGCCAAGGCTTGCTCCTTTTTCAACGTCGCCCGGCATGACAATGCTCATCGCGCGTCCGGCGCTTCAAGCCCCACAAGTGCGATCTTGAGATAGCCGGCCGCCCTCAGCTCGTTCATCACGTCCATCAGGCTGCCATATTCCACAGACTTGTCGGCGCGCAGGAATATCCGCTGCTCGCGGTCGCCACCTGTCTTCGCGTCCAGTGCCGCGGCAAGGGAGGCCTTGTCCAGCGGCTCTTCGCCAAGCACGAGACTGAGGTCCGGCTTGACCGAGAGAAAGACGGGCTCTGTCGGCCGCGGCTGAGGCTCGGCATTGGCCGAAGGCAGATCGACAGGAATATCCACCGTCGCGAGCGGCGCTGCGATCATGAACACGATCAGCAGAACAAGGATCACGTCGATGAAGGGGGTGACGTTGATTTCATGCGTTTCCGCGAGCTCATCGTCGCCATGATCGAGACGGACGGCCATGGTTCAGTCCGCCGCCTTGGAAAGACGGGGCCTGCGGCCGAGATCGAGATCGCGGCTGACGATGCGCAGGAGTTCCGCCGAGCTGTCGGCGACAAGAGCGCGGTAGCCTGCGATGGAGCGGGCAAAGGCATTGTAGATGACGACGGCAGGAATGGCCGCGGCAAGGCCAAGCCCTGTGGCGAGCAGCGCTTCGGCGATGCCCGGTGCGACGACGGCAAGATTGGTCGTCTGCGTCTGTGCGATGCCGATAAAGCTGTTCATGATGCCCCAGACCGTGCCGAACAGGCCGACGAAAGGCGCGGTCGCGCCGATGGTCGCCAGAACGCCTGTACCTATGCCGATCTCACGGGCCGCATTTGCCTCGATGCGCTGGAAGCGCCACGCGATGCGTTCCTTCACGCCTTCCTTGTCCGGCGCATCGCCCGAGGCGCTCAATTCGCCAATGGCTGCGTCCGTGAGCGCTGCAACGGGCCCCTTGAGCTTTCCCATGTTGCGGGCTGCATCGTCGAGCGAGGTGGAATGGACGAGCACGGCGAAAGCCTGCGATGCGCGCCGTTTCGCGCCCGCAATTTCCAAACGCTTGGCGAACCAGATCGTCCAGGTCACGATGGAAGCAATGACGAGACCGATCATCACCGCCTTTACGACGATGTCGGCCTGCATGAACATGCCCCATGGCGACAGATCATGCGGCAACATTGCGCCAGCTGCTTCGAGCGCCGCATCCTCATCCACAACGCCGATCGCCTCTTCAACGGGGGAGAGATCTTCCTGCGGTACCGCGTCCTGCGCCAGGAGCGGACCTGCGGGCGCGCCCGCGAAGAGCGCGAGAACGAGCAGAGCCCGGAGCAGAATGGTCCGGCAGGCCGGGATCGATTTTTCGCCCATCGTCATGACACTCACTTTCATACGCGCCGGCTCATGGACCGGATACTATGCCGGCTCAGGCGGATTTGCTGTCGCTTTCGGGCGGTTCAAGCACAAATAATAATGCTTCGCAATGTCATTTGTCCCGGTGCAACGGTGCCGCAGGGGCGATTTTCCCCCCTGCGATGAAAATCGCGCGGAAATCCTTGCCCGGGAGCTTCGGCCGCGTGGCGCGCATTGGCCTGCGCGGCATTGCTCAAGGCTTTGTCCAGCCATCGGGCCGATGTAGTCTCCCCGCCTCAAGCGCCTGCTGCAGCAGGCCGGACGAGAGCGCCAATGAGCGCCGGACTGGGGGCAGGGATGGAACAGCCGAAAGACGCGACCGAAGCAACACGCCATGCACTGGCGGAACTGGTGAAAACCTTGCCGCAGGACACCGGCGAGGATTTCGAACTGGCGAAGAAGGGCTTCATCGCGACCATCCCCGACGCGAAGGTGCTGAACGAGCATGGACATGCCGTCTGGGACATGGGCACCTTCGCCTTCGAGGGTGAAGGCTGCGGCTGCCCCGATACTGTCAATCCAAGCCTCTGGCGGCAGGCAAAGCTCAACTCCATTCACGGGCTCTTCGAGGTCACGCCAGGCATCTATCAGGTGCGCAATTTCGACCTGTCGAACATCACCTTCATTGAGGGCGACACGGGTTATATCGTCATCGACCCGTTGATTTCGTCCGAGCCGGCCGCCGCCGCGCTGGCGCTTATGCGCGAACATCACGGCGACAAGCCGGTGACCGCCGTTATCTACACGCACAGTCATGTGGACCATTATGGCGGTATCAAGGGTGTGCTGTCCGACGGCGATATCGAAAAGGGACTTCAGATCATCGCGCCGGAAGGCTTCCTCGAGGAAGCGGTGAGCGAGAACGTGCTCGCAGGCAATGCGATGGGCCGCCGCGCAACCTACATGTATGGCGCGCTGCTCCCGCGAAATGCGCGCGGCCATGTCGATGCCGGCCTCGGCAAGACGGTTTCGATGGGGCAGGTGAGCCTCGTGCCGCCGACCGTAAGCATTTCCGAAAGCGGCACACGTATGGTGGTGGACGGTGTCGAAATCGTCTTCCAGGTGACGCCGGGCACAGAGGCCCCTGCGGAAATGAACTTCTATTTTCCGCAGTTCAAGGCGCTCTGCATGGCCGAGAACTGTTCCTGTCACCTGCACAATATCTACACGCCGCGCGGCGCTCAGGTGCGCGATGCCAAGGCGTGGAGCTGGTATATCGATGAGGCGATAGAGCTGTTCGGTACGAAAACCGACGTGCTATTTGCGAGCCATCATTGGCCGCGCTGGGGCTCGGACGTGGCCATCTCGTTTTTGAAGAAGCAACGCGACCTCTACAAATATGTCCATGACCAGACTCTGCGCATGGCCAATCACGGTCTTACGCCGCTCGAAATCGCCGAGGCGCTGAAGCT
>JAJLKS010000006.1:0-8890 GCA_033838765.1 Alphaproteobacteria bacterium | reverse complement strand
GATCTGTTCGTCGGCTTCGGCATAATCTCCGGCAGAGTCAGCGGCTGCGCCCTGTTCGGCACGAATGACCGGCGCGCCGGACATATAGTGCTCCATGATGGCGCCGAGGATGGCCGGCTTGAGATGCTGCCATTCGCCATCCGCCTTGGTGACGGTGATGAAATCCGCGCCGAAAAAGACGCCGGTCACGTTCTCCACCGCGAAAAGCCGCATGGCGAGCGGCGAACGCCCGGCGGCCTCGCGCGTCGGGAAATCGGCGGCGCGGCCCTCGCCCAGCACCTCGCGGCCCGGCAGGAACTTCAGGGTCGCCGGATTGGGGGTCGCCTCGGTCTGGATGAACATGGGGCAAAAACCCTTTCAATATCGTGGTTTAGCGGGGCGCAGCGCACCCGTCATTTGCCCTATAGATGGACCCTCGAAGGCCCCAAATCAAGCAAGAGAACGGATCGCCTCTTCGGTGAGGCTGCCCGGCACCACGGTGACGGGAATGGGGAAGGACTTGTCGGCGGCAGACGCCACCATGGTGACGAGGGGTCCCGGCCCTTCCTTGCCGGTGCCGGCGGCGAGCACGAGGATCGCGACATCCTTGTCCTCGGCGATGAGCTGCATCACCTGCTCGGTGCGGCGGCCTTCGCGGATCACGAGTTCGGGCATGATGCCCGCATATTCGTTCACATGGGCGGCAAGGCGGTGGAGCAGTTCTTCCGCTTCGGCGCGCGCCTCTTCCTGCATGATGTTCTTCACGCCGAGCCATTGCTGCGCGGCCTAGCCCGGCTCCAGCACGGCAAGCAGCGTCACCACGCCATTGGTGTGGCTTGCGCGCAGGCTCGCGAAATGGATCGCCACTTCGGATTCTGGCGTACCGTCCACGATGACGAGGAATTTGCGCCGCTTGGCGGGAGAAGCTGGTTCGGATTCGCTCATGGGGCGGATGCTGCCACCGGGCGGGGCGGCGGGCAAGCCTCAGGGATTTTTGGCGGAAGCGCTGCGGGATTGGGCCTCGAAAACGGCAAGCTGCGCGGCGAAGGCGCGCCGGTAAGCGGGCCGCGCCTCGGCCCGGGCCACATAAGAAGTGAGCGAGGGGAACTCGGCGAGGAGCGCCGAGCCTTTGAGCCTTTGCAGCACCGAGACCATCATCAGGTCGCCCGCGCTGAACCCGCCATCGAGCCAGTCCGACTCACCCAGATGCGCCGCGACCCGATCGAGCCGCGCGCGGATGCGGGCCTCCATCAGGGGGAGCCGCGCCTCATACCAGCTTTCGTTCCGCTCCGTGTAGCCCGCCGTCTCGCGTTCGAGGATCGGGGGCTCGACCGTGTTGAGCGCGGCAAACATCCAGGAGAGCGCGCGGGCGCGCGCCGCCGCATCATCGGGCAGGAGGCCGCCATGCCGCGCCGCGATGTGAAGCACGATCGCGCCCGACTCGAAGAGCGCGACGCCATCCTCCTCAGAGGTCGGGATCTGCCCGAAGGGTTGAAGCGCCAGATGCGCGGGCTCCTTCATCGCGGCGAAAGACAAGAGCCGCACCTCATAAGCCACCCCCGCCTCCTCCAGCGCCCAGCGCACCCGCATGTCGCGCGCCAGCCCGCGACCGCGGTCGGGAGAGGCTTCAAAGGCAGTGATGATGGGGGGCATACGGAGGGTTCTTTGGGGCGTGATGTGGTGCGGCAAGCAATCAAGCTTTTCTAAAGTTCAACTCTCACGACGAAATCAACACCAACCCCGCGTAGTGACTGGGGGCAGCAGATTCAATCATCTCTAGGAGGTACTTGGTATTCTTTTGAGATTCGGCAACCAAAGCAGGGTCAAAACCCTTTCCGGTCATGTGTGACAAGTCATTCGTAAACTTATAGATCGCTGTTTTTTTATCAGGATCGAAATTGATTTCCTCAAGCTTGTCGTAGAGCTTGCTCTTAGCAGGAACGTGAAATTCTAAAAACGTCTCCAAGACCTTCCGCGCAATATTTGGAATGTGATAGGCGCTCTCGATCGTGCCGTCAGACTCATATTGATAGAGCTTTTTAAAGAGATACTGATACTCTGACGGATGGTCCTGAAGGAGTTGGTCAAGCTTGCAAATTCTTGAGCAACGACCGTCCGCATCCTCAGAACACACAATCATAAAGTAGCCTTTGCCTCCGACTCTCTTTGGAATGCCATGAAACCAATTCAGCACTAACTTAAGGAAATCGAAGTTATGGGTTAGTATGAAAATTTGCTTCGCATCCTTTACAGCATTCTTCATGTACGAGAATGCTTGATAGATCGACGTAGAATCTAAGCTAGATATGGGATCATCAATAACGACAACCCCATCGCTCAAATTGAACGACTGATCCGAGAGCCTCACTATGAAATAGACGAATGCGATTGCCGTCTTTTCGCCTTCGCTAAGACGTTTCGCTGGCTTACCCCGCCGGTAAACGAGGTAACCTTCGTCTGTGGATTCGAATGTGATTTCGTCACGACCAAGAAAGGTCTTTAGCTTCTGGGTGAGGTCCGCGCTCGCTGTATGAGCGTTCGCCACCCTCGATTTTTTCTCTAGAATTGACCTTTTTAGTTCGTCCAAAGTTCTTTTGGAAAATGATTCCAAGTTTCCGAGTTGATTGTCCGAAATCACCTTCTTCTGCGTCTGAATCTGTCGGTCGATATCTTTGATCTGGTCGGCGATAGAAGATAAGTAGTGAATTTCTAACGCACTGCGTGCGGCTTCCTTCTTCGCTTTGAAGCTTGCGCACTTTTCATTGTGGCGCCTTGTCAGACTTCCAATCTTGGCTGCGGACTCGAGTAGAGCATCTATGTCGGGCGTGATTAGTGTTTCATATGAAGCAGACCGCAATCCGATCTTCTGATTGAGAGCGTCAACAGCTTCGTCTAGTTTGCGGTACAGTTTCGCCCGACCGATTTCAAACTCTTCAATTGCTAAGGCAGCCTCATCACGAAGTTCTGAATACAATGCTAGCTTTGACGGTGGCTGAATGCCTTTCGTGTATTCTCGTACTATCTCGAGATAGCCGATACCTTCCTCGATTGACATCTTCAGTTCTTGGTCTTCGTCGCTGAAATGCGCTGCCAGCTCCGCGAGGCGCGCTTTCGATATGGACTGACCACAGAATTCGCACTGATCGCCACCGTGCTTCCGATGAACTTCGAGGCCGCCCTCGACCCAATGACCAATATCAGGATTTTCTGCCAGACGTCTGATCACCGCCGCTTGCGCTGTCTTGACGGTGAAGGCTCCAACATCTGCAAATGCTGAAGATATTATTTCGGCGAAGGTCCTTTTTTCACCATCCGCTGTCGGCTCACTAGGAAGGACAAAATCTTCAACTGGCTCCATCTGTTCTTGACGTACTGTTGCACGGTGGAGATCCAATTCGCTTTCATCAAGTGTTTTGAATGCCTCAAGTTTCTCGTATGCCGCTTCTGCGTCGGGCTTACGATAGCTGCGAAGGGTCGTGCCGCTAGTTGCTTCACCAATCGTTTTGGCGATAGCCGAAAACGCCTTACCGCGACTACTCTCCAGCTTGGCAATTGCTTGCTCCGCTATGCTGATTGCATTTGTTCTATCAGCAACGGTCGCTTGCTCTGCGGCGAGTTCCTCCGCCAGCGCTTTATTCTCTTCTCCGACAATGAGTATGTGCGGGATTGGTCCCTCGCAACCACCGATATTTGCTTCGACAAAATCCGCGTTGAAAACTCTTACACCGCATGGATACGCGGTGCCTTGGGTAACTAAACCAGCAGAACACTGCACGGAGTATTGGAGGTCAGGGTAGTCGGTATGAGCCCCCGCTTCGAGAGCTGTAAACATTCTTGAAAGCGTGGTCTTACCTGATCCGTTCTCACCATAGAACACGTTAAATCGCTCGAAGTCCGCCAAGTCTTTAGATCGAGAGTACTTTTTGAAAACACCGAGACCTTCGATTTTCAGGATTGACGACAACATCTATCCAGCCCCCGTTGTTCGATGTAGATCGTGGAAGCTTACCCCTACTTCAGCAGAATATTGCTGACTTCCCGCAGCTGGGTGCGGGCGCGCATGAGGTAGAAGCCTTGCATGGCGAGGTGGTTGGGCTGGAACTGGGCGTCGGGCGCGCCGTTCGTCACCACCCAGGGGTCGATGAGCGCGGCCTTGCGGAAGCTGTCCATCATCTCGTCCCATGATTTCTGCAGGTTGCGCTCTGCGATGATGCGCTCAAAATCCTGCCCGAGGCCCGTCAGCACCATGTGATAGCCGTAGAGCTTGCCCTTGGTGAAATAGAAGATGTCGTCGGCCTGGCCGTCGAAGAAGGAGCCTGCTTCCTCCGTGACGTGACGATCGATCAGCGCGGATGACGAGCCGAGATCGGCGGCGAAACGCTCCAGCGTCGCCAGAAGATTGTCGGCGCGGATGTCGTAATTCGCGTTGCCCGCCGCAAGCCGGCGGTTATAGGCGAGGAGCTTTTCGCGGGCGTCCCTGTATTGCGATTCGGAACTTGCGCGCGGCGCAAGCGACACGGACGGATTCCAGATCCAGACATTGCCGGGATATTGGAGGAGGCCCGCCGCGCGCTGAAGATCGGGGTCCGCCTCGGAGGAGCCGCGCGTGCGGCCGAGCTGGTCCGTCAGCTCGAAGCCGAAGCGCGCCAGCGCCGACATGATGCCCTGCTGGAAATTCGGCATGTTGTCGAGCGCGACGCCCGGCTGGAAGAAGGGGTCGTTCGCGGTCCAGCTATGGGTGTTCACCTCGCGGTCGATGAGGGCCGCCGCATAGGCGACGGCGACGCTGCCGCCTTCGATGCTGTCCGCCGCCGAGGGCGCGAAGTCGAGATCGTCATCCACCTTGTGCACGACGAACATGCCGACCGGATAATAAAGGGCGATGAAGACGAGAAGCGCGATGAGGCCGCGCTTCACCATGGCGCCTGCGCCCGGCCGGTTCAGCACCGCGAAAAGACCGGCCATGCGGGCGGCAAGGCCGGGGCCGGAAGGCGCGGCGCCCGATGATGCGGCGGAATGGGAAGCGGCAGAAGGAGAGGCCGAGCCGTCGCCCCGGCGATACATCCAGCGGTGACGGAGCTTTTCGCGCCAGCCGGCGATGCGTTCGCTGAAAGTCATGGGCGCGGGCTCCTCCGGGAAATCTCTGCTTAAAGACCTTCTCTAGATGGGGCTTTGGTGGCCCAGATCAAGCATGACACAGCCTATCAGATAAAACCGACGAGCTCGCGCACCCTTGCGACCACGGGGTCTGCGATGGCGCGGGCGCGCGCGGCGCCCTTTTCCAGCACGGCGTCGATATAGGCCCTGTCGTCCATCAGGCGTTGCATTTCATTCGTGATGGGCGAGAGTTTTTCGACCGCGAGATCGGCAAGCGCCGGCTTGAAGACGGAAAATTGCGCGCCCGCGAATTCCGCCAGCACTTCGGCCTTCGACTTGCCCGAAAGCGCCGCATAGATGCCGACAAGATTGTCGGCGCCCGCGCGGCCCTCAAGCCCTTCCACGGTTTCGGGGAGCGGCTCGGGATCGGTCTGCGCCTTGCGGATCTTCTTTGCGATGTCGTCGGAACTGTCGCGCATGGTGATGCGGGAGAGGTCCGACGGGTCCGACTTCGACATTTTCTTCGTACCGTCGCGCAAGCTCATGACGCGCGTCGCGGGCCCCATGATGAGGGGCTCGGGCTGGGGGAAGAAATCCGGCGCCGCGAAATCATTGTTGAACTTCTGCGCCGTGTCGCGGGCAAGCTCCAGATGCTGCTTCTGGTCCTCGCCGACCGGCACATGCGTCGCGCGGTAGACGAGAATGTCGGCCGCCATGAGCACGGGATAGGCATAGAGGCCGACCGACGCCTTTTCGCGGTCCTTGCCCGCCTTGTCCTTGAACTGCGTCATGCGGTTGAGCCAGCCGATGCGGGCGACGCAATTCAGGATCCAGGCGAGCTCGGCATGGGCGGCGACCTTCGACTGGTTGAAGACGATGTGGCGCTCGGGGTCGATGCCGGCGGCGATATAGGCGGCGGCGACTTCGCGCGTGTTCGCGGCGAGTTCCTTTGGGTCCTGCCAGACGGTGATCGCATGCATGTCGACCACGCAATAGATGCATTCATGCGTGTCCTGGAGGCCCACGAAATTGCGGATCGCGCCCAGATAATTGCCGAGATGCAGATTGCCCGTGGGCTGAACGCCCGAGAAAACGCGGTTTTGCGGCTGGTCCATTCGAAAGTTCCGTCACTTTGGCCTTTTGGCTTCGCGCAGGTTATGCGGCGCGGGAGGCCCAAAGGCAATGGGGAGGTGACGGTTTCGGGGGCGGCAGGGCTCAAATACCGGCCCGTTTCCGGCATTCGTGCCCCGCAACCCGATATCAGAACTCGATGCGCAGCCCGGCCCGGAGCCCGTGGTCGCGGGCGCCGGAAGCAAGCTCTCCGGCATAGCCCAGCGAGAGCGTGACGCCCTCGCCGAGCTTCGCGCCGATGGCCGCATCGAACGCGAGCGCATTTTCGGCGACCGGGACGCCGCGGACGATGAAGGCCGAAGCTGGGGCGGAGGCGAAGGCCATGCGCGAGGCAGGGTCGACATCGCCGAAGGCATGGCGCCAGGCGAGCGAGCCGGAGAGCGCGAGGACCTCCGTTTCACGGCGCGCGCGGAGACCAAGGGTCGAGACGCCGATGGTGTCGTCCTCGCCCGCGACGGTGAGGGCGGAGGGGCCGCCAGTTTCCGTGAAGCTGTCCGTCTTCGCCACGACGGCGGCGAGACCCGCGAAGGGCGTCAGCGTGACGCTGCCGCGCTCGATATCCACGCCCGCCTCGATAGCGGCCTGAAGGGTGTGGGCGTCGTACTCGGCGGTGATGTTATTCGTCAGCCCACCGACGATGACGGTGCGTTCCGTCTCGACCTGCCGGTAGCTGTAGGCGAGCGTACCACCGAGGTCGACGGCGCCGAGCTTCGTGCCCGCATAGGCGGCGAGATGGAAATTGTCGCTGTCGCCCGACGAGGCCCGCGCTTCGGCATCGAAATCCGAGCGGGTGTAACCGAGCGCGAGGCCGATGCGGCTTGCAGCGCCCAGTTCGCCGCCGATGCCGCCGAGGAAGCCGTAAGTGTCGCTGTCGAGCGATGCGGCATTACCGTCGCTGTCCGTTTCACTCGTGGAGCCGTAGAAGGTGCCCCAGATGCCCGCGCCCGAGGAGACGGCATCGCCGGCCGCCGGCACGTACCTCGCCGCCGTCTGCGTGCCGCTTCCGCCTGACAGACCCCGCAGACGGGCAAGAAGCGCCTCGCGTATCTGCTGCACGGCGTGGAAGAAGCCGGTGCGCGCGCTTGCATGGATTTCACCCGAGAGCGCGTCGAAGGCGGCGCGCGCCTCTTCTTCCGTCATGGTGAGGATCTCGTCATATACCGGATTGCCGGGGCCGAGATCGTTGGCCGCGAGAGCGGCGCCGAACTGGTTCGGCGTACGCGCGGCGTCCTGAAAGTCGGCCGCGACGTTCAGCGTCAGATAGACATTGTTCGCATCGTAGGTGAGCAGCGAACTCAGGAAAGCAAAGCTGTCGGTAACGCCGCCGAAAATGCCGGAGACGCCACCATCGGCGGTCAGGATCGTGTAGACGGTGCCCGGAATGTAGGTCGACCCGTCGTCGGTACCGTTTTCGGGCGCGACCGAGACAAAGGCGTTGCTGTCGACGGTGGCCGCGCCCGTTGCATGAATCCAGTCGTTGTTGACGCCGGGCGCATTGCCGCCGTCATCGACCTCGACCTGATAGGTCGAGCCGGACGCGAAATCGAAAGCGCCGGCAACATTCAGTGTACCTATCGAATTGCCGGGCGCGACGATACCGCCCGAACCGAGCGTCGTCGCGCCGAGCGTACCGGACCCGCCGAGAAGCGCGTTCACGACGTTCAGCGTGCCGCCGAGCTGGCCGTCGACGACAAGGGTGCCTCCCTGGAGCGACGTCGTGCCGGCGAAGGCGCTGCTGTCGCCGGTGAGCGTGGTGAAACCCGCGCGATGATCGATCGCGCCGGTGCCGGAGATGACGGGATCGAAGTCGTAACCGGTGCCGGTGTGATTGAAGACCAGCGTGCCGGTGCCGGAGCCGAAGTCGAGCGCGGCGGCATCGAGCACGCCCGCGGCGGCGGCCGCATCGCCGGCGGCGGCGCCGATGTTCACCGTGCCGGTGGAGCCCAATGCGCTGGCGACGGTCACCGTGCCGGCGCCGCCGTTCACCTCGACCTCGCCCGCATCGGCGACGGTCAATGTGCCGGTACCCTCATTGCCGAGGACAAGCGATGAGCCGGTCCAGGTGGAGCCTGTGCCGGAAACCGCGACGGCGCCCGTGCCGCCGGCAGAGTAGCCGACAAAGCCATCCGTGTTTGCAACCGCGCCGCCATCCGTAATGCGGAGCGTGCCGTCGCCGGCAAGGCCGACGAAAAGTTGTTCCGAGTTGGTCCATGTCGCGTCCGGGCCGTCGACCGTGACCGTGCCCGCGCCGCCGGCGTCGCTGCCGAGACCGCCGAAGGTGTTCTCAACGACACCGCCATCGGAAATGTCGAGCGTACCGGTGCCCTGACCACCCACAAGGAGAGTATCGTTGGCGGTGAGAGACGAGTTCTCGCCGTCGACCGTGACGAGGCCGATGGCGCCTGTGGCGTAGCCGATATCGATCACGCCGTTGGCCGTAACCGCGCCGCCGCCTGTGATGTTGAGCGTGCCATTGCCGGCTTCTCCGACCTCAAGGGAGCCGCTGCTGATCCAGGTCGAGCCGGCGCCGTCGACATTGACGGTGCCGATACTGCCCGTGTTGCGGCCGATAGCGGCAGAGGTGTTGCCGACCGCGCCGCCGCCGGTGATGTCGAGCGTGCCCTGCCCGTCGAAGCCGACGAACAGAAAGTCGCTGTTGGTCCAGGCCGAGCCGGCGCCGTCG
>JAJLKS010000005.1:0-6138 GCA_033838765.1 Alphaproteobacteria bacterium | reverse complement strand
GCGTTACCTTCTATTCCGAAAATGACGAAGCGGCGTTCTTTGAGTGGCTCAGCCGAATCTCGTGCATCTCGAAATTGACCGGCGAGGGCTATGAGCTCCGTTTGCAAATCAACAGAACGAGAATATCGGATGGCAATCTGCGCGAGCTGATAGCGGTCTTCACACGGTACAAAATTGATATGCGGCAACTGGCTCAATTTTTGACCGAGAAGAACAGGGGCTGGTTTAAGGACAACCCTGACGCTTACTGGCACAAGAAAATATTTGGTCGGAATATCTCACCGGGAGGCAAGCCGCGAAGAGACACCTAGTCCGGCTCAGAGCGTGGGATTGGCGAAAACAGGCTTTGGCCTGTTTTCGTCCTTGGCCTTACGGCCTTCGGATCGAGCGGCGGGGCCGCTCGCCCCAAAACGCCTTTGGCGTTTTGTCGAACATGGGTTCTTTCCGTCCACTCTTCCGCCACTAAAAAGGGCCCCATAAAGGGGCCCTTTTTAGTGGCGGAGAGGGTGGGATTCGAACCCACGGTACCCTTGCGAGTACGCCGCATTTCGAGTGCGGTACTTTCAACCACTCAGCCACCTCTCCGCAGAGGACGGACGGGCTTTGGACAGCCGCCCGTATGGTCGAAACGGCGCGGAATGTAGACGCCACGCGCGCGCGGCACAAGACTTGAGATGGTGCCTTTCGCCCTCTTTCTCGCCCATAGGTGAAGCGGCGCCCGCCTGCTAGACTCCTCTCCCATGAGCAGGACGGGGATCGAGGGAGAGGGAGAGGCCGGAACGGCGCCGAAGGCGCGCATTGCCGCGGCCTGGGCCGTCCATGCCTTCACGGCATCGGGCGTGGTGACGGCGCTGCTGGCCATTGCGGCCCTCATTGCGGGCGACCTCCGGCTCGCGCTCCTCTGGCTGGGTGCGGCCCTCATCATCGACGGGCTCGATGGCCCCATGGCCCGCAAGGTCGATGTGAGCCGCTATGCGCCGCGCTTCGACGGGGCGGTGCTCGACCTCGTGATCGACTACCTGACCTATACGGTGATCCCGGCCCTTCTCGTCTACCGCTTCGGGCTCGTGCCCGCGGGCTTCGAAATCCCCGCCGCCGCCTACATCATGCTGACCTCGCTCTATTGCTTCGGAAACCGGGAAATGAAGACCGGGGACCTCTATTTCTCGGGCTTTCCCGCCGTGTGGAACGTGGTCGTACTCTATTTCTATGTGCTGGAAACGGGCCCCTGGGCGAACCTTGCGGCCATCGCTGTCCTCGGCATCCTCACTTTCGTGCCCCTCAAATATGTCCATCCCTTCCGGGTCCGCTTGTGGCGCCCCCTCACGCTGGCCATAACGGCGCTCTGGGCGCTTTCGACCTTCTGGCTGGTGCTGGCAAGCGGGCCGGAAGGATCGCCCGCAGCGGCCGCCCCGCTCGCCTTCTGGGCGTTTCTGGCGGCTTCGGCCTATTTTCTGGGGCTTTGCATCTGGCGCAGCGCGCGAGGCCCGGAAGCCGCCGCAAAGCCCTGAGAAAGCCGGGCTTTCCCGCCCCTTCGCGGCTTGACAGCAGGTCCTCCCCCTGTATATTGCGCGCCAATTCGGCCCGTGCCGCTGTCACCGGCGGCCGCAGGGCCTTTTTCGTTACATGGTGGTATCAGAAATGTTCGCAGTCATCCGGACCGGCGGCAAGCAATACAGGGTCGCAAAAGACGATCTCCTCGAGATCGAGCGCCTCGACGCGCAGGCCGGCGACAAGATCGACCTCGGCGAAGTCCTCATGCTGGGCGGCGAAGGCGGCGAGACGAAGCTCGGCTCCCCCGTTGTCGACGGTGCGAAGGTGAAGGCCGAAGTGGTCGAACTGACCCGCGGGCCGAAGCTCACGATCTTCAAGAAGCGCCGCCGCCAGAATTTCCGCCGCAAGAACGGCCATCGCCAGGATCTGATGCTCGTCAAGATCCTCGATATCGCCGGCTAAGCGGCAGGCAGGAGTAGAAACATGGCCCATAAAAAGGCAGGCGGTTCATCCCGCAACGGTCGCGACAGCGCCGGTCGCCGTCTCGGCGTGAAGAAGTTCGGTGGCGAGAGCGTCATCCCGGGCAATATCATCGTCCGCCAGCGCGGCACCAAGTGGCACCCCGGCGCCAATGTCGGCATCGGCAAGGATCACACGATCTTCGCGAAGGCAGAAGGCGTGGTCTCCTTCCACAAGGGCAAGAACGAACGCGCCTTCGTGTCGGTCGTGACCGCCAGCCTGCCGGAAGCGGCGGACTGAACGAGGGGCTGAACGCCGCCTCGCAACAGGTGGCGGCCATCGGGAATTCAAAGGGAGATGGGCCGCCATCTCCCTTTTTTCATGGCCAGGCCATATACGCCGGCCGTGAGCGTCGTGCGGATGGATGAAGTGAGATGAAGTTTCTCGATCAGGCGAAAATCCATATCCGTTCAGGAAACGGGGGCGCGGGCTGCGTCAGCTTCCGCCGCGAGAAGTTCATCGAGTTCGGGGGCCCGGACGGCGGCGATGGCGGCAGGGGCGGCGACGTCATTGCCGAATGCGTCGAGGGGCTGAACACGCTCATCGACTACCGCTTCCAGCAGCACTTCAAGGCGAAGACCGGCATGCACGGCATGGGCAAGAACCGGTCGGGCGCGAACGGCGCCGACATGATCCTCAAAGTACCTGTCGGCACGCAGATCTTCGAGGAAGACGAGGAAACGCTGATCGCCGACATGACGGAAGTCGGCCAGAAGATCGTGCTCGCGAAAGGCGGCAATGGCGGCTTCGGCAATGCCTATTTCAAATCCTCGACCAACCAGGCGCCGCGCCGCGCGAACCCCGGCCTCGAAGGCGAGGAAAAGACGATCGTGCTCCGGCTGAAGCTGATTGCCGATGCGGGGCTCGTGGGGCTCCCCAATGCAGGCAAGTCGACCTTCCTCGCCGCCGTGAGCGCGGCAAAGCCGAAGATCGCCGACTACCCCTTCACGACGCTCACCCCCGGCCTCGGCGTCGTCAGCGTGGACACGCGCACTTTCGTGCTGGCCGATATTCCGGGTCTCATCGAAGGCGCGCATGAAGGCGCAGGGCTTGGCGACCGCTTTCTCGGCCATCTCGAACGCTGCCGCATCCTGATCCATCTGATCGACGGCACCTCGGACGATGTGGCAGACGCCTATCACGTCATTCGCGGAGAGATCGAGGCCTATGGCGCCGGGCTTGAGGAAAAGCCCGAAATTCTCTGCCTCAACAAGGCGGATGCGCTGACCCCGGAAGAGCGCGAGGAGAAGACCGCGATCCTCGAAGAGGAAAGCGGCGCAAAGGTCTTCGTGATTTCCGGCGTCTCGGGCGAAGGCATACAGAACGTGCTGCGCCTCGCCGCCGACGAAATCGGCGCACGGCGCGCGGAAGAACGCGCCGAAGAAGCAGAACAGGATGAGGGCTGGCAGCCTTGAGCAACCATCTCGAAAAAGCGCAGCGCGTCGTCGTCAAGATCGGCTCCGCGCTCCTGACCGACAGCGAAACGGGAAAGCTGAACCGCACCTGGCTGCAGGCCATGGTGGAAGACATTGCCCGCATGCGCGCACGCGGACAGGACATGCTGATCGTCTCGTCCGGCGCCATTTCGCTCGGCCGCCGGGCGCTGAAACTGCCCGCCGGAAAGCTGAAACTGGAAGAAAGCCAGGCCGCTGCCGCCGTCGGCCAGATCGGCCTTGCACATGCCTTTCAGGAAATTCTCTCAGCCTATGGTTTCTCCTGCGCGCAGATCCTGCTGACGCTCGAAGACACCGAAGAGCGCCGCCGCTATCTCAATGCGCGCTCGACAATCAACACGCTCTTGAAACTCGGCGCCGTGCCCGTCATCAACGAGAACGACACGGTGGCGACGACGGAAATCCGCTATGGCGACAATGACCGGCTGGCCGCCCGCGTCGCGAGCATGGTCTCTGCCGATTGTCTCGTGCTGCTTTCAGATGTCGACGGGCTCTACACGGCCCCGCCGCACATGCCCGGCGCGAAGCACATTCCCGAAGTCGCCGAGATCACGCCCGAGATCGAGGCGATGGCGGGCGACGCCGCGAGCATCTATTCGCGCGGCGGCATGAAGACGAAGATCGCCGCAGCCCGCATCGCAACCGAAGGCGGCGCGCGCATGGCGATTGCGAACGGCCGCACGCTCCGCCCCCTTAAGGCGGTGGAGGACGGCGCGCGCGTGACCTGGTTTGCCGCCCATTCCACGCCCTTTGCCGCGCGCAAGCGCTGGATTTCGGGCTCGCTGAAAAGCGCGGGCACCATCACCATCGATGAAGGCGCGGTGAAGGCGCTGATGCAGGGCAGGAGCCTTCTGCCCGCGGGCGTCACCGGCATCGAGGGTGAGTTCGGGCGCGGTGACGCCGTGACGGTGCGCGACGCGGAAGGCCATGAAGTCGCGCGCGGCCTGACCGCTTATGCGAGCGACGATGCCCGCATCATCAAGGGCCATTCGAGCCATGAAATCGAGGAACTGCTCGGCTATTCGGGCCGCGCCGAGATGATCCACCGCGACGACCTGGTACTGAAGAAGCCTTGAAACATTGAACCGGCCGCTGCCGCCTGAAATACTTGCGGGCCAGCGGCGAAGGAGCAGGGTGAACCCCGTGAGCATCGTGAAACTCGACACCGGCGATACGGATATTGCAGCACTGATGCAGGATATCGGCGCGAAGGCGCGCGATGCTGCAACCGCGCTTGCGACCGCGCCGGCGAAGCAGAAGGACGCCGCCCTCCTTGCCGCCGCCATGTGCATCCGCGCCAATGTGGACGACATTCTGACGGCGAACGCACTCGATGTCGCCGACGCGAAGAAGAACGGCCTTACAGCCGCCATGATCGACCGCCTGACGCTCGACACGAAACGCGTCGAGGCGATTGCAAAGGCACTGGAGGAGATCGCGGCGCTCGCCGATCCCGTCGGCTCGAAGATCGCCGAATGGGACCGCCCGAACGGATTGCATATCGAGCGCGTGCGCGTGCCCTTGGGCGTCATCGGCATCATCTATGAAAGCCGCCCCAATGTGACGGCGGATGCGGGCGCGCTCTGCCTGAAGGCGGGCAACGCTGCCGTGTTGCGCGGCGGCTCGGAAGCCTCGCGCTCCAACAGGGCCATCCATGCCTCGCTCGTCGAAGGCATCATTGCATCGAACCTGCCCGAAGCCTCGATCCAGCTCGTGCCTGTGACGGATCGCGGTGCTGTCGGCGAAATGCTGCGCGGCCTTGGCGGCAATCTCGATGTCATCGTGCCGCGCGGCGGCAAGAGCCTCGTTGCCCGCGTGCAGGAAGAAGCGCGCGTGCCCGTCTTCGCCCATCTCGAAGGCGTCTGCCATGTCTATGTCGATGGCGAGGCCGATCTCGATATGGCGCGCGAGATCGTGCTGAATGCAAAGCTCCGGCGCACCGGCATTTGCGGCTCGGCGGAAACGCTGCTCGTGGACGAAGCCTGCGCGGCAACGCATCTGGCGCCGCTTGTGAAAGCGCTTCTCGATGCGGGCTGCGAAGTACGCGGCGACGTGGCGGCGCAGAAGGCCGATCCGCTCGTGAAGTCCGCGACGGAAGAGGACTGGTACACCGAATATCTCGATGCGATCATCGCCGTGCGCGTGGTGAAGGGTGTTGGCGCCGCCATTGCCCATATCCGCAAATACGGATCAAGCCACACCGAAGCGATCGTGACCGCGAACAGAAAGACGGCCGACCGCTTCTTCGCCGAAGTCGACAGCGCGATCCTGCTCCACAATGCCTCGACTCAATTTGCCGATGGCGGCGAATTTGGCATGGGCGCCGAAATCGGCATCGCCACCGGTAAGTTCCATGCGCGCGGACCCGTCGGCGTCGAACAGCTGACGAGCTTCAAATATCTGGTGCGCGGCAGCGGCCAGGTGCGGCCCTGACATGCGCCGCGAACTGCTGACGCCGGGGCTGAAAGTCGGGCTGCTCGGCGGTTCCTTCAATCCCGCTCATGAAGGCCATCTCCACATCTCGCTGATGTGTCTGAAGGCGCTCGGCCTCGACCGCATATGGTGGCTCGTCTCGCCCGGCAATCCGCTGAAACCCGAAAAGGGCATGGCCCCGTTCTAGAGGCGCCTTGGCTCCGCGGAGCCAATGGACCGCGATCGGCGCCTCCGCCTG
>JAJLKS010000004.1:0-5412 GCA_033838765.1 Alphaproteobacteria bacterium | reverse complement strand
TAGTCCCGCGTCATCGGCAGGACGTCGATCTTCTTGGCGATCTGCATCTGGAAGACGGCCATGCCTTCGTTGCGGAACGAGGTTTCCGAGCCGGCAAGGTAGAACTCCCACATCCGGCAGAACCTCTCGTCATAGATGCGCGCCGCCGTCTCCCGCCGTTCCATGAAGCGCCGCCGCCATTCGCGAAGGGTTTCGGCATAGTGAAGCCGCAGGATTTCGATATCGGTCATGAAAAGGCCGGAGCGTTCGACCGATTTCGCCATTTCGCTGAGCGCCGGAATGTAGCCGCCGGGGAAGATATATTTCGCGATCCACGGATTGGTCGCGCCCGGCCCGTCCAGCCGTCCGATCGTGTGGATCAGCGCCACACCGTCATGGGTCAGGAGATGGTCCACGCCGCGGAAATATTCCGCGAAATGGCCGACCCCCACATGTTCGAACATGCCGACGGAGACGATGCGATCGAAATTCTCCTTCACGGTCCGGTAGTCCTGGAGGCGGAATTCGACCTGGGCTGAAAGCCCGCGTTCCTCCGCGCGCCGTTGAGCCACCTTCAGCTGTTCCTGCGAGAGCGTAACGCCGACGACTTCCGCACCGGCTTCCTCGGCAAGCGTCAGCGCCATGCCGCCCCAGCCGCAGCCTATGTCGAGCACCCTCATGCCGGGTTCGATCTTGAGCTTCGCCGCGATGTGCCGCTTCTTGGCAAGCTGAGCTTCCTCCAGCGTCATGCCGGGATGCTGGAAATAGGCGCAGGAATACTGCTTGTCCCTGTCGAGGAAGAGATCGTAGATCCCGCCATCGAGGTCGTAGTGATGGGCGACGTTCTTCTGTGCCTTGCCGACCGGATTGTGCTGGTCGATCCGCCGCTTCATCCGCCGGAGCGCGCCATAGGCTTCGAAGGCCGGTCCGGCGAATTTCGTTCCCAGATTGGACGTGAGCAGATCGAGCAGTTCATAGATCGTGGCGGGCGCGTCGATCGTCAGCCGCCCGTCCATATAGGCTTCGCCAAGTTTGAGATAGGGATTGAGGCCGATCTCGTAAGCTGCGGTTCCATCGCGAAGACGGATGGTGACGGGGCGGCCCGAGCCATCGCCGAACTGGCGCTGCTGCCCGTTCGGCGCCACGACCGTCAGCGAACCGCGCTTGATGATCTTTCCCAGAAGCGCATTGAAAATCATCGCAACCACCTCCGTACCGAGGGTGAATGTCAGATTCTCGCGCGGACCTACGCTGCCGTTATCGCGGTGGGGGAGGCCGCACGAACAGGCTTTCTGGAATTTATCTAAGGAGATTGGGGTGCCTGTTGCAAGGGGAACCCGATTCGCTCCGGGCCGGGCCCAGTAAAAAGGGCGCCACTTGGGCGCCCTTTGAATTTTTATGACCCGAAGCGGATCAGTCCTGTGCCTCTTCCTCGGCGGGAGCTTCTTCCCCGTCATGCGGGGCAAGCTCTTCGGACTCGAAGAATTCGGCGGCCTCATGGGCCTCCTCTTCCTCGTCGCGGCGCTGGGTGAGGTCTTCACCCGCCGCCTGACGCTCGGCTTCTTCGGCCGTGCGCGCCACATTGATCGAGATGGTGGCGGACACTTCCGGGTGCAGCACCACGCGGACATCGTGCAGGCCGATCGTCTTGATCGGCTTGTCGAGAACCACCTGGTTGCGTGCCGCCGTGAAGCCGCCATCGGTCATGGCGTTCGCGATGTCGCGCGTGCTGACCGAACCGTAGAGGATACCGGTCTCGCCCGCCTGGCGCAGCACGATGAAGGACTGGCCGTTCACCTTGGCGTGAACCTGTTCGGCTTCCTTCTTGAGCTCGAGGTTGCGTGCCTCAAGCTGTGCGCGCTGGCTTTCGAAGCGCTCGATATTCGCCTTGGTGGCCCGGAGCGCCTTCTTCTGCGGCAGCAGGAAGTTACGCGCGAAGCCGTCCTTCACTTTGACGACATCGCCCATTTGGCCGAGTTTTTCCACCCGTTCCAGAAGTACGACTTGCATCGTTCAGTCTCCTTTCCGGGCCTTAGCTGATGACATAGGGAAGGAGCGCAAGGAACCGCGCGCGCTTGATGGCACGGGCGAGTTCACGCTGCTTCTTGGCCGAAACGGCCGTGATACGGGACGGAACGATCTTGCCGCGCTCGGAAATATAGCGCTGCAGGAGCTTCACATCCTTGTAGTCGATCTTCGGGGCGTTGGCGCCGGAGAACGGGCAGGTCTTGCGGCGGCGGAAGAAGGGCCGGCGCGCGGGCTGTGCGGAGCTGCTCATTATTCGTCGCCTCCATCGGTGTTCTCGTCGCGGTCACGGCGCGGGCGGTCGCCAAAACGGCCGCCGCGGTCGCCGCGGTCACGATCGCCAAAGCGGTCGCCGCCACGGCGCTCGCCGCGCTCGCCGCGGTTCTGCATCATCGCCGAAGGTTCGGTTTCGTGTTCTTCGACGCGAACCGTGATGAAGCGGAGAATGTCGTCGCTGATGCCCATCTGACGTTCCATTTCCGCGACGGCGGCATGGGGCGCATCGATGTTCATGAGCTGATAGTGTCCCTTTCGGTTCTTCTTCACCTTGAAGGCAAGGTTGCGAAGACCCCAATATTCGGACTTGCCGATCTGGCCGCCATTTTCCTTGATGATGGTCGAAAACTGCTCGGTGAGCGCCTCGACCTGCTGCTGCGACACGTCCTGCCGCGCAATAAAGACATGCTCGTAGAGAGCCATGTGAGCCTTTCCCTTTTGTATCCGGCCCCGGCGCAAAGCCCCCTTTGAGCCCTCAAAAAAGGCTCGAAAGGACCACCAAAGAAGCGGAGACACCGGAACCCGGGCTTGCGCCCTGCCATGCCCTTTTGGGAATGGTGTTCCGTTCAGCCTCCAACCAGGGCCTTCGGAAGGGCGGCAATATACGGAATATCCCCGTCATGGCAAGGCATTTAAGGCGGCGGCGTCCGCTTGACTCATGCCGGTCGCGGGGTATCACTTTGGCCCAAAGAACGGGCGCCGGCCCGGCCACAAAAAAGCCCGGAAAGCCTCAAAAATCGCAGGCCTTCGGGACCAGCAGGGAGCGAGGATGACGCGGGCCTTCATTTTTCCGGGACAGGGATCGCAATCGGTCGGCATGGGCCGCGAACTGGCGGAAGCCTTCGGTTCGGCCCGTGAGGTCTTCGACGAGGTGAACGACGCCCTCGGCCAGAACCTCTCGAAACTGATGTGGGAGGGCCCTCAGGAGGACCTGACTCTGACCGAGAACGCCCAGCCGGCCATCATGGCGGTAAGCCTCGCGGTCGCCCGCACGCTCGAAAAGGAAGGCGGTTTCCGTCTCGCCGACAAGGCGGCCTTCGTTGCCGGGCACTCGCTGGGCGAATATTCGGCGCTGGCCGCTGCCGGCACTTTCACCATCGCCGATACGGCGCGCCTCCTGAAGCGCCGCGGCCAGGCCATGCAGCGTGCCGTGCCGGTGGGTGAGGGCGCCATGGCGGCCCTTCTCGGCCTCGATTTCGAGCAGGCAGCCGAAGTCGCCGCCGAGGCGGCCCCGGGTGAAGTCTGCGCCGCCGCCAACGACAATGGTGGTGGTCAGGTCGTCGTCTCCGGCAAGAAGGCCGCGGTCGAGCGCGCCATCGAAATCGCCAAGGGAAAGGGCGCAAAGCGCAGCATGCTTCTGCCCGTCAGCGCACCATTCCATTGCGAGCTGATGCAGCCCGCCGCCGATGAAATGGCCGAAGCGCTCGCTGCCGTCGATCTCAAGGCGCCCTCGCTTCCGCTCGTCGCCAATGTCACGGCCTCTCGCGTTGCCGACCCTGCCACGATCCGCGATCTGCTGGTCAAGCAGGTGACCGGTATGGTCCGCTGGCGCGAAAGCGTTCTCTATATGGAGGGCGAGGGCGTGAGCGTCTTCGCCGAAATTGGTGCAGGCAAGGCGCTTTCCGGCATGGTGAAGCGCATCGCAGCCGAACCCGAGCTTCACGCGGTCGGCACACCCGCCGATGTCGAAGCCTTTCTCAAGACCGTCTGACACGAAGGAGCCGGCATGTTCGATCTCACAGGTAAATGCGCACTGGTCACGGGCGCATCGGGCGGCATCGGCTCGGATATCGCCCGCGCATTGCACGGGCAGGGCGCGACCGTTGCGCTTTCCGGCACCCGCAAGGAAGCGCTCGATGCCCTGGCTGCCGAACTGGGCGGCCGCACCCATGTCCTTCCCTGCAACCTGTCGGACGCCGCCGCCGTCGACGCGCTGCCGAAGCAGGCCGAGGATGCAATGGGCAGCCTCGACATTCTCATCAACAATGCCGGCCTCACACGCGACAATCTCTTCATGCGCATGAAGGACGAGGAGTGGGACGAGGTCATCCGCGTCAATCTCACGGCCGCCTTCCGCCTCTCCCGTGGCGTGCTGCGAGGCATGATGAAGCGCCGCTGGGGCCGCATCATCGGCATCACCTCCGTGGTCGGCGTCATGGGAAATCCCGGGCAGGGCAACTACGCCGCCTCCAAGGCCGGCATGATCGGCATGACCAAGTCGCTCGCCCAGGAAGTGGCTAGCCGCAACATCACGGCCAACTGCATCGCGCCGGGCTTCATCCGCTCCGCCATGACGGATGCGCTCAATGAGGATCAGCAGGGCCGGATCATGGCAACGATTCCCGCCGGACGCCTCGGCGAGGCCGCCGAGATTGCGGCAGCCGCCGTTTATCTGGCGAGCGAAGAGGCGGCCTATGTCACGGGCCAGACCTTGCATGTGAATGGCGGCATGGCCATGATTTGAGCTGTGCCGGCCTTTTCCGTGACAGGAAATGCCAGTAATTTCAGGAATGTAGAGGTGAAAAACACCCCATTCCCTTTGCTGGCACAGGGCCGAAAAGTGTGTTACCTAAGCCCTCGATTTGGCTTGCGGTCCTGCCTTGAAATGGGCCAGAAGAGGGGCATTCTTTCCACCGAATTCGATCACATCCAGACCTCGATGCCTTGAATGCGAGCAGCGGGATGTGCGAGGCCGGTCCAACAAAGATCTGAGGACTTAAAATGAGTGATATCGCTGAACGCTTGAAAAAGATCGTCGTCGAACATCTGGGCGTCGACGCGGACAAGGTCACCGAGAACGCCAGCTTCATCGATGACCTGGGCGCAGACAGCCTCGACAACGTCGAACTGGTCATGGCGTTCGAAGAAGAATTCGGCGTGGAAATTCCGGACGACGCGGCCGAGAAGATTCTCACGGTGAAGGACGCGATCGAGTTCGTCAAAGCGAACGCCAAGTCCTGATCTACTGACCTGCAGTTAAGGCCGGAGGGATGAATCTCTCCGGCCTTCTGTCTCTTTGATGACTTTCCGGATTCCGCCCGGTTTCCGGTTCGAGGTGGGAGCGAGCATCGGCATGAGACGAGTCGTCGTCACGGGATTGGGTATGGTGTCGCCGCTCGGAAGCGGTGTCGA
>JAJLKS010000003.1:0-3754 GCA_033838765.1 Alphaproteobacteria bacterium | reverse complement strand
GCCTCATCGGTAATGGCGATGCCGTCCGAAAAATTCGAGCGGGCGAAATCGGCGAGCGTATGGGTCTGCGGCTGTGCCTGCGGCACGAAGGTTGCGGGCTGCGGCGCGTATTGAGCCGGTTGTGGCGCAATTTGCGCAGGCGGCATGGCCGCATCCGAATAGCCTTCGACGAGGCTTGCGATCTGCGGGAAATCGGAAACCTGCAGCGTTTCGCCGTCGCATAGAACGATGGCGCGGAAGATCGTGTTTTCGATCTGGCGCACATTGCCCGGCCACTCATAGGTGCACAGCATCGTGAGCGCGTCGCGCGAGATTCCGACCACGGGCTTGCCTTCTTCCGCCGCGAGACGGCGGATGAAATGCGCGACGAGGTCGGGAATGTCTTCCTTGCGCTCCCTGAGCGGCGGCACATGGATAGGGAAGACGTTGAGGCGATAATAGAGGTCTTCGCGGAAGCGGCCCTCCTTCACCATCTGCAGCATGTCGCGGTTGGTCGCCGAGATCAGGCGGATATCGACCTTGACCGGCTTCTTCGAGCCGACCGGGTCCACTTCGCCTTCCTGCAGCGCACGCAGGAGCTTCACCTGGATATCGAGCGGCAGTTCGCCGATTTCATCGAGAAAGAGCGTACCGCCATTGGCTTCCTGGAATTTGCCGGCATGCTTGTCGGCGGCCCCGGTGAAGGCGCCTTTCTCATGGCCGAAGAGAATGCTCTCGACGAGGTTTTCCGGGATGGCGCCGCAGTTCACGGTGACGAAGGGTTTGCCGGAGCGTTCGCTCTCGCCCTGGATCGCGGCTGCGATGATTTCCTTACCGACGCCCGACTCGCCTTCGATGAGGATCGGTATGTTCGACTGGGCGGCGCGCTTGCCGAGCCGGATCACCTGTTCCATCGCGCGGCTCGGCGCGATGATGTCGGCGAAGGTCAGGCGGCCGGACTTGCGCTTCTGCAGGCGGGAAATTTCGCCGGTGAGCGCATTCACCTTGAGGGCGTTGCGGATCGACACATGGAGGCGTTCGGGGCTGACCGGCTTCACCACGAAGTCGGAGGCGCCTTCGCGCATCACATTCACCACCGTCTCGATGCCGCCATGGGCGGTGAGGACGATGACGGGGAGATTCGGCTTTTGCGGATGGACGCGCTTCAGCACCTCCATACCGTCGATGCCGGGCATGACGAGGTCGAGGACCACGAGCGAGATTTCCGCACCGGACGGCCCGTCCAGATAGGCGAGTGCCGCCTCGCCGCTTTCCACGGGGATCGCGCGGTAGCCGTCACGATTGACGACTTCCTCCAGAATCCGCCGCTGGGCGGGGTCGTCATCCACAATCAGAATGGCCTGGGTCATCTGGTCCTCGGTGCATCATGCCGGGAAGGGATGGCGGACGCCTAGTGCCTCTGGCCCGCCGTTTGGCCCATATTGGGCCGCATTGGTAAAAGGGCCCTTAATCCCGAGACCGATAATTTCCGTTCAGTGGCGCAAGCTGGCACAGTTCGCCGCGCCGGCAAGGCAAAACAAAGGATAGATGCAAATTGCGCCTAATTCGGGGAGATTCCCTCTGGCAACAGTGTTGCTGACATGTGACGCATTCGCCAGAACTTACCCCCTGCTCCCAATTCAGGTTGATGGTTTCTGCGGTTCCGTGCGATTAAATTGACCCTATGAGGGCTTACCGGTGGGGTCCGGGCCACCCGTCGTATTGTCGGGGGGCAGAGCGAAATAACGACGGAGATTGGGATGAAAATGATATCCCGGCTTATAGCGTTGGGTTCTTTCCTTGTGCTGGCTGGTTGCGGCACCTGGACCGCTGAATCGTACCTGCATGAAGACATTCAGGGCGATTCTTTCAACGCGTGCCTGGCTCGTGAATATCAGGACAGGGCGACTTCGGAAGCCTATGTCGACTGCAACTGGGTTGATACCGCTGCAATCGTCGCGAAGGGCCGTGCGGCCGCCGCTGGCGAAACGGTTCTCCCCTGGGATCCCTCCACGAAGGGTGTCCTCTCGAGCGATCTGCCTGAACTGCAGGACGCCCGTGCGAAGCTGATGGCTGCCCTCGACAATGGCGGCCGTACCGATCGTGGTTGCGCCTGCGCCAAGGCGCAGCGTCACTATGACGGCTGGGTCGAGCAGGCGAGCGACAACAAGCTCGGTGTGAACGGCTCCTATTTCGGCGGTGAAGGCGGGCCGGTTCAGCCGGAACGCGTTGAAGCTGAAAAGGCCGCGTTCTACGAAGCTCTGACGGCTTGCGCCGAGGCGCCCGCCGCCGGTCCGTGGACCATCTATTTCGGTTTCGACAAGTACAACCTGACGCCGGAAGCGCAGTCGGTGATCGACCAGATCGTCGCCGAGACGTCCGGCCCGCTCTCGGTTGTCGGTCACACCGACACGTCGGGCAGCAGCGCCTATAACCAGGCTCTCGGCCAGCGCCGTGCCGACTCCGTGTCCAACGCGCTCACCGCGCAGGGCAAGGAACTTTGCGGCGCAGCGTCGCGTGGTGAAACGGAACTCGCCGTCCAGACGGGCGACGGTGTCCGCGAGCCGCTCAACCGCCGTGCGGTTGTCTCGGGCTGCTGATCAGCTCCGAGGTTCCAAGGATCGGGGCCCCTGCCGCAAGGCTGGGGCCCTTTTCCTATTGGGCGGCCGCATCAATCTGCGGCAATCGCGCCGCGCCCGTTGAATGAGGGCGCTTGCCGGGCGATATAGGTTCCAGAGCCAATTTCCCCGGAGTATCTGCCAATGCCGCGCCCGTCCGACCTCGCCCCTGTCCGCTCTCAAGCTGTGGCGGCCGCGGCGCCGGACCCGGTGCTCGGCGATCTGCCGGTGTGGAATCTGACGGATCTCTATGAGGCGCCCGATGCTCCCGGCGTTGCGGCCGATCTTGCGGCGGCGGCAGAAGAAGGCCGTGCCTTCAACACGAAGTTCAAGGGCCGCATCGCCGGCCTTGCATCGGCGCCTGGCGGGGGCAGGGAGCTTGCCGCGGCAATCGCCGCCTATGAGAGGCTCGAGGACCGGCTTGGCCGTCTCATGTCCTATGCAGGGCTACTCTATGCAAAGGACAATACGAACCCCGCGCATGCCAAGTTCTACGGCGACATGCAGGCGCGGGTGACGGAGATTTCAACCGATCTGCTGTTCTTTCCGCTCGAACTCAACCGCGTCGAGGACGATGCGCTTCAGCAGGCATTGAAGGAACCGGCGCTTGCGCATTATGCGCCCTGGCTGCGCGATCTTCGCGCCATGCGGCCCTACCAGCTCTCCGATGAAGTCGAGACGCTGTTGCATGAAAAGAGCGTCACCGGCCATGCAGCGTGGAATCGGCTGTTCGACGAGACGATGGCCCGCCTCAGCTTCGATGTTGGCGGCGAGGCGCTGCCGCTGGAGGCGGCGTTGCACCGGCTGTCCGAAAAGGACGGTACGAAACGCGAAGAGGCTGCGCACGCGCTCGCCAGGACCTTCAAGGCGAACCTGCCGCTCTTCACACTGATTACCAACACGCTCGCCAAGGACAAGGAGATCGAGGACCGAAAGCGCGGCTTCGAGGATATTGCGCAGTCGCGGCATATCGCCAATCGCGTGGAGCCGGAAGTCGTGTCGGCGCTGACGGAGTCGGTTCGCCGCGCATATCCAGATCTCTCGCATCGCTATTATGCGATGAAGGCGAAGTGGCTCGGTCTCGAAAGGCTCGAATACTGGGACCGCAATGCGCCGCTGCCGACATCCGACGACAGGGTGATCCCCTGGGGCCGGGC
>JAJLKS010000002.1:0-1374 GCA_033838765.1 Alphaproteobacteria bacterium | reverse complement strand
CGCGGCCAGCGTCGAGATGCGCCAGCCAATGCACTGTGGCGGCGGCGAGTGTGACCGCTTGAGTGAGGAGGAGGCGGTTAAGCGCGACACCGGCGTCGAGCGCCTTGCGGTTCGAGGCCGGGAAGAAGCTGCCGTGAAGATGCCCCTGAAAAGGTGCTGTGGCGCCTTCCCCCATTGGCAGGAAGGTATAGAGGCGAGGCGACGAGATCTCGTGTTCAAGGGGCACGGCCAGGCCCACCTCACCAACGCCGGACCAGTCTTTCCAACTGCTATGGAGCTGCTTGGCCTTAACGCCGTCATCAACCGCGCGCTGCATGAGCGCCTCAGGCGCATGATCGCGGACCAGCAGCCAATTCCCGCCATTTAGAGTGACAACCGACGCCGCAACTGCCGCGGACTTGATCGCTTCTTCATGCCGCTCGAGTGTGAACGCCGAGGAGACCTCGCCGGCCCGACTGCGTACCTTGGCTTCGAGCGTCTCGAGACGATCAAGAAAGAGAAGCAACGGTGCGGAATCGTCGTTCAGCGCCGCCACCTCATCCCGCGCCGTCTGCAGCGAGTCCGCGTCCCTCAGAGGTAGCCGAATAACGGACGAGAACCCGCGTACGGCATAGTCTGCGATGATTTCTGGCTGCGCGCTGAGCGCGATCGGCAGGAAGAACATCGGCAGGTCCGACTGCGCGAAGGCAAGCACGGTCGGGTGGTCGATCCGGGATTCCAGGTCTTCGGACCGGGCGAAGGTGAAGCAATATCCCTGGAAGGTGGCCGCGCCGATCGCCTCGAGCGCCTGAGAATAAATCTCGGGCGCATCGCAAACATGACTTACACTTCGAAAGCCGAGACCTTTGTTTCCAATGGATTCTCCGGGCGGTTTGCTCGACATGCCAATGCGCGAGAGCGCGACCACATTGTCGTGCTCAAACGGTTTTCCGAAATTCGCCACATAGAGCGTGCCGAAATCGCCCTCGTCCTCCACCAGGAGCACCTCGATCTTGCCGTCATGCCGGCCGCGCTCGTGGACGTCGTTGGCATTCTGGACGAGTTCGATAAGAAACCGGCCGTGATAGTCGGCCGCCGTGTGCTCGGCGACGCTCTTGTTCTGGGCGTAGACGTCGTCGAGATAAACACCCGTGCTTAAGTTGATCGTCCCGGCGAACGCCTGAAGCTTCCCTTCCGCTATACGATCGATCTGATCGGCGGGCGTCAAAGTCTCGTCTTGCTCCGCCGCCACGACGGCAGACGTAAGATCAACCGCGATGGTCAAGCCGCCCCCAGAACAGATTTGCCCCACTTACTGATAACGCGGGACTATTCGTGAGCATAGGGTGTGGACCCTCTAGCGACATGGCTGAGCCGGCGGACAGTCACGCGTTG
>JAJLKS010000001.1:0-3023 GCA_033838765.1 Alphaproteobacteria bacterium | reverse complement strand
CGTTCAACCAGGCGCCCAAAGGGAAGTAAGACTTTCCTTCTGACGAAACTCGAAAGGCCGGATCGGACGATCCGGCCTTTTCATTTTGTACCGCTGCGTGATCTCACTCCGCCGCATCGGCATTCGCAAAAAGCGAAAGATGGTCGTGCATTGCCTTCTGGAAGGCGGGGCGCGCCTCGCATCGTGCGCGATAGGCGCGCAGCGTGGGGAACTGGGCAAGCACATCATCCTGCCGCACCTCGCGAAGCACGGTGGTCATCATCAGATCGCCCGCCGTGAAGCGGTCTTCGAGAAAGTCCCGCTCGCCGAGCCATCCGGCGAGTTGCCGCAACCGGTTCTGCAGGAAATCCACCGCACCCGGGCGGCGGAGTTTCGCCCATTCCTCGTCCTTGTAGAAAAGGTCGATATGCGTAACGGCGGATACCGCGGGCTCGACTGAATTCAGCGCTGCGAAAACCCAGCTGATCGTCCTTGCGCGGCCTTGCGCATCGCGCGGCATCAGCGCTTCGGATTTCTCCGCGATATGGAGCAGGATCGCGCCGGATTCAAACAAGGAGACGTCGTCATCCTCATAACAGGGGACCTGCGCGAAGGGCTGCTTCTTCAGATAGGCGGGTGTGACCTTGTCATCCTGCGAGATGCGCAACTCCTCATAGGGGAGGCCCGCTTCCTCCAGTGCCCAGCGCACGCGAAACTCCTTCACATAGCCACGCGCGAAATCCGGCACCCAGTTGAACGAACTGAAAGTCCTCATGCTCGATATCCTCCACATCCGGCGGCGCGCGCACCGCGGCAATCCGTCACTTGTGATGATAATTTGATATCAATATAATATATCAGGTTTGATATCAACCGTATTTCCGGCAGTCTGCGGATATGACCAGAAAAGAAATCGATCTCGCCGAAGCGACCATCCATATCCGCGATCATTGCCTCTGCCTTCATGCGCAGCGCGCCGCCCGTGCGCTTGCCCGCCGCTTCGACGATGCGTTGAGGCCCTATGGCATCACCAGCGGCCAGTTCTCGCTGCTCAATGTCCTGAACCGGCGGGAGCCGGTGGCAATGGGGCCGGTGGCGAAGTTCCTCGCCATGGACCGCTCGACGCTGACGGCAAATCTGAAGCCACTCGAGCGGCAGGGACTGATCTCGATCGAGGTCGACCCGGACGACAGGCGCAGCCGCAAGCTGATCCTCACGGCTGAAGGCCGCAAGGTTCTGCGTGCCGCCGTGCCCGTATGGAAAAGCGAGCATGCCGCCCTTGAAGCCGAAATTGGCGGCGACCCCGATGCGCTCCGCGCGGGGCTGCGCGCCATTGCCTGACGGCTGGATCGGAGGGTAGCGCGGATAGCGCCCGGAATGTGCTAGTCTCCGCCGTCGGGAACATCGAGCGGCAGGGCTGATTGCCTCAAATCATTGCAAAGATGGGGAACAAGCTGCGGCGCCTTCTGCCACCTGGCAGCAGCCGCTTGCCCTGGATCGTTCCCGTTCTGCTGGCCCTCTTCGGCATCAATCACTTCATCTATCTCTATGTCTATGTGCCGCCCGTCCCGCAGGGCCTTGAGCATATTCGCGAGGAGGGCCGCCTCGTCGTTCTGACGCGAGATGCGCCGACAACCTTCTATGACGGTATCGATGGCCGGACCGGCTTCGAATACGAAGCGATGCAGCGCCTGGCGAAGTCTCTCGATGTGGAAGTGGAGTTCCGGCTCTACGAAACGGAACGGGACGTGGTGCAAGCGCTCGCGGCCCGCAAGGGTCATATTGCAGCCGCGGGGCTCGGCCTTACGCAGTCGCGCCGCGACGCCTTCGCGATAGGCGGCGAATATGAAAAGGTCCGCCAGATGGTCGCGTGCCGGCGCGATCTGCCGCGTCCGAAATCGCCGGACGGCCTGAAGGGCCTGTCGGTTGCAGCGGCGGCGGGAACGCCCGCGGCGGAAGCGCTTCTGGCGGCACTCGACGGTATCGAGGGCGTGGCGCTCTCCATTGAAAATCACCCTGCCGAGGAATTGCTGGCCCGCATATCCGATGGGGAACTCGACTGCGTGGCACTGGACTCGATCATGCTGCGCGTGGCCAACCCATATCACCCCGAAATTGCCGAGGCCTTTGCCATATCCGGCGAGATGCCCTTCGGCTGGCTTCTGGCGCCGGGCTCGGAAGACCTCGCAGAGCCCATGCGCCAATGGCTTGCCGGGATGAAGAAATCAGGCGCGTTCGCCGCGCTGGAGCGGCGTTTCTATGGCTTCCTGCCGCTGTTCGACTATGTCGACATCCGCGCCTTCCGCCGGGCCATTGACGAGCGTTTGCCCGATTATGAAAAGGTGATCCGCCGTGCGGCGCGCGACAACGGGCTTCCCTGGGAATTGCTTGCTGCTATCGCCTATCAGGAATCCCATTGGCGCCCGGACGCGGCGAGCCCGACAGGTGTGCGCGGCTTCATGATGCTGACGCAACAGACGGCGCGCGAGCTTGGCGTTAATGACCGCCTCGACCCGCATCAAAGCATCAATGCCGCCGCGCGCTATATCGCCGATCTAAGGAGCCGCATCCCGGTCAGCGTCGAGGAGCCCGACCGGACATGGTTTGCGCTCGCCGCCTATAATCTGGGCCTCGGCCATGTCTATGATGCGCGCGCCCTTGCCACGCGCCTTGGGCGCGACCGCGACAGCTGGGTCGAATTGCGCCGGGTCCTGCCTCTCCTCAACAACGCGGCCTATGCCGACACGCTCCGCCATGGCCGAGCACGGGGCGGGCAGGCGGTCCATTTTGTCCAGCAGGTCCGCACCTATATGCACATACTTGACGGCGGCGCTGGGACATAAGCCCCTGTAAAAACTGCGACATTTCGCGCAGCACCTGCGACCGAATGACCACTCATAAATTGTGGATATTGGGTGGACAGTAATCCGGTATCGCGCCGCCGACGGCGCTCGGCGCATCGAACCGGAGCAAAACGAACTGAAAATCGAACGGACACTGGGCGCAGGTGTCGCGGTCGCTGCTGCCCTGCTGACGGCGGCGCC